>NZ_JBEXSZ010000008.1:0-105966 GCF_040613865.1 Streptomyces sp. NPDC006197
GCGGCTGCGGCTACGGCTGGGTCTCGGGGGCGGACTCGGAGGCGAGGCGGTCGGACGTGGACTGGAGATCGGCGTCCAGCTGGGAGAGGTCGGCGCCACGGTGGCGTCCGGCACGGGCACGGTGACGCCTTCTGACGGGCTGTGGGCGGTGGCGACGCCGTGACGGGCGGCGAGACGGGCCAGGGTCACTTCACACTCCGGGGGACTCCGGGCCGCCCGCGCTGCCGGGGGCGGTGGGTTCGCTGGTCAGGGGTGCCGCCACGGCCAGCGGCGGCTCGCTGGTGAGGGGGGAGGCGTCGGGCAGGGGCGGCTCGCTGGTCAGCGGTTCACCGGCTTGTGCCGACTGCTGGGGAACGCGTATCCGTCCGAGATGGCGGGCGGTCGTGGTCACGGGGGTCTCCCGGTTCGTCTCGACAGGTTTGACCTGGGCAATGACAGAGCCCTACCCAGCGCACCTCGTTTTACCGGCGGAACACGGCGAAATGACGTCACCTCGCCGACGGCTCGCCGGGCAAAGCCGACACATCGGCCACGCGCATTGACACCCTGTGCGACGGGTGGTGGGCTCGTGACCCACTCGTGACCAACCGGCGGAGTCGCCGGGGCCCGTCCTCCGGCCTGATCCGGAGGACGGGCCCTCCCCCGGCCGAAGGGAGACCACCCGTGCACCTCGGGCGCAGGAAGCGCACCGCGACGGCCGTCGCCGCCGCCGTCATCGGCGGCCTCCTCGGCGGCGCGGTGCCGGGCTCGGCGCAGGCGACCCCGACGGCCCCCGCGACCCCGACGACACCGGTGGCCCCCGTCTCCCCGGCCGCTCCCGCGGCTCCGTCGTCCCCGTCCCGCACGGCCCCCTCGACTCCTGCCGCTCCCGCCTCGCCCTCGGCCGGCGCCACCGGGTCGGCCCCGCCCGCCGTCTGGCCCCGGCCGCAGTCCCTGACCGCCGCCGGGTCCTCCGTACGCCTCGGGGACGAGGTGACGCTGCTCGCGGACGCCGACGCCGATCCGTACGCCCTCGCCGCCCTGCGCGAACTGCTGCGGGCAGCCGGGGTACGGACCGTCCACACCGGCCTGCCGGGCCGGGGTCCGGTCCTGCGGGCCGCCGGGCCCTCCGGCGAGGGCGCGGAGGAGGCCCTGACCGCCCTGCGCGTCCCCGAGCGGCTCGACCTCCCGCGCGGCGGCTACCGGCTCGCGACGGGCCGCTTCCGGGGGCGGGACACGGTCGTCCTGGACGGCGTCGGCGAGGACGGCCTGTTCCACGCCGTGCAGACGCTGCGTCAGCTCCTCGGCACCGGCCGGGAGGTCCCCGGCGTCGTCGTCCGCGACTGGCCCGGCACGGCCGAGCGCGGCATCACCGAAGGCTTCTACGGCCGTCCCTGGACCCTGGAACAGCGGCTCGCCCAGCTGGACTTCCTGGGCCGGACCAAGCAGAACCGCTATCTGTACGCGCCCGGGGACGACCCGTACCGCCAGGCGCAGTGGCGCGAGCCCTACCCGGCCGCGCAGCGGGGTGAGTTCCGCGCGCTCGCCGAGCGGGCCCGCGCGAACCACGTGACACTCGGCTGGGCCGTGGCGCCCGCCCAGTCCATGTGCCTGGCCTCGGACGGCGACGTGACGGCGCTGACGCGGAAGCTGGACGCGATGTGGGAGCTCGGGGTGCGCTCCTTCCAGCTCCAGTTCCAGGACGCCTCCTACGACGAGTGGCACTGCGACCGGGACGCCGACGCCTTCGGGCGCGGCCCGGAGGCCGCGGCCGCCGCCCACGCGCGCGTGGCGAACGCCGTCGCCCGGCGGCTTGCCGAGCGGCACCCGGGTGCCGAGCCGCTCACCGTGATGCCGACGGAGTACTACCAGGACGGCGCGAGCGCGTACCGGACGAAGCTCGCCGAGGCGCTCGACGCGGACGTGCGGGTGGCGTGGACGGGCGTCGGCGTCGTCCCGCGCACGATCACCGGCCGCGAACTGGCGGGTGCGCGCTCGGCCCTCGGCGACCACCCGCTGGTCACCATGGACAACTACCCGGTCAACGACTACGCCCAGGACCGGCTCTTCCTCGGCCCCGCCACGGGCCGCGAGCCCGCCGTGGCCGCCGGCTCCGCCGCCTTCCTCGCGCACGCCATGGAGCAGCCCGCGGCCTCCCGCGTCCCGCTCTTCACCACCGCCGACTACGCCTGGAACCCGAGGGGCTACCGGCCCCGGGAGTCCTGGCGGGCCGCGGTGGACGACCTGGCGGGGCCGGACCCGGCCGCCCGCGAGGCGCTGCGCGCGCTCGCCGGGAACGGCTCCTCGTCGATCCTCGACCCGTCGGGCGAGTCGGCCTATCTGAAGCCGCTCCTGGCCGCGTTCTGGGCGTCCCGCACGGGCACCGGCACGGCCGCGCGGGAGAAGGCGGCGCGCGAGCTGCGGGCCGCGTTCACCGTGATGCGCCGCGCCCCCGGAGGGCTCACGGCCGCGGCCGGCGGCACCCTCGACGACGAGACGGGCCCCTGGCTGGAGCAGCTCTCCCGGTACGGCCGGGCTGGCGAGACGGCGGTCGACATGCTCCTCGCCCAGGCGCGCGGCGACGGCGCGGCGGCCTGGCGGGCGCAACTGGACCTGGAAGGGCAGCGGAAGGAGCTGAAGGCGAGCCGGGTGACGGTCGGCTCGGGGGTCCTCGATCCGTTCCTCACGCGCGCGGTGGCGGAGTCCGCGGCCTGGACCGGCGCCGACCGGGCCCCGGCGGCCCGGGCCGACCGCATCCCCGGCTCGTACACCGTGCGGCTCGACCGGGCGCGGCCCGTGGAGGCCCTGACGGTCATGGCCGAGCCCGGCGGGGCCGGTGGCCGGGGGGACGCGCGCGTGGAGGCGTACGTCCCGGGCGAGGGCTGGCGTCCGCTCGGCCCGCTGTCGGCGTCCGGGTGGACGCAGACCGAGCTGAAGGGGCTGACGGCGGACGCGCTGCGGGTCGTGTGGAGCGGCGACGGTCCGGCGCCCGGGGTGCGCTCGCTGGTGCCGTGGTTCGCGGACGGGCCGCGGGCCGGTCTGGAACTCGCCCGGACCGAGACGGACGCGGAGATCGGCGGCCCGGCGCAGCGGGTGGACGTGGAGTTGACGGGACGGCGCGCGGGCGAGGTGCGCGGGGCGCTGACGGCGAAGGCCCCGAAGGGGATCGCGGTGCGGCTGCCGGCGCAGGCCGTGGTGGAGCGCGGCGCGCGGACGAGCGTCCCGCTGGAGGTGTCGGTGGCGGCGGGCGTGCCGGCCGGTTCGTACCGGGTACCGGTGTCCTTCGCGGGCGAGGAGCGGATCCTGACGGTGCGGGCCTTCCCCCGGACGGCGGGCCCGGACCTGGCGCGGGCGGCGACGGCCTCCTCCTCGGGCGACGAGACCCCGGACTTCCCGGCCTCCTCGGCGGTGGACGGCGACCCGGCGACCCGCTGGTCCTCGCCGGCGGAGGACGGCGCATGGTGGCAGCTGGAGCTGCCCGAGCCGGCCCGGATAGGGCAGGTGGTGCTGCACTGGCAGGACGCGTACGCCTCCCGCTACCGGGTCCAGGTCTCCGCCGACGGGCGGGTCTGGCGGACGGCGGCGACCGTCGCGGACGGCAGGGGCGGCCGGGAGTCTGTCCGGATGGACGCGGCGGACACCCGTTTCCTGCGGGTCCAGGGGGAGACGCGGGCGACCCGCTTCGGCTACTCGCTCTGGTCGGTGGAGACGTACGCGGTGGCCCCGCAGCAGGAGCCGAAGGCGTCCGAGGCGCCGGAGGCACCGTCCGGGGACACGCCGGAGGAGCGGCCCGCCCCCTGAGGGGCGTGCCGCTCCCGTACGCGAAAGGCCCGGCTCAACCCGTCGTCAGCGCCCTCACGGGGGCGTCTGCGACGGAGTCGATCCGGGCCATCACGTCCACGGCGCCGTACGGCTCCAGGTAAGGCAGCCAGCGGGGGTCCCGGTGGCCGGTCCCGATGATCCGCCAGGCCAGGCCGGTCGGCGGGGCGGGTTGGTGCCGCAGCCGCCAGCCCAGCTCGCGCAGGTGCCGGTCGGCCTTGACGTGGTTGCAGCGGCGGCAGGCCGCCACCACGTTCTCCCAGGCGTGCGTGCCCCCTCGGCTGCGCGGGATGACGTGGTCGACGCTGGTGGCGACGGCCCCGCAGTACGCGCAGCGCCCGCCGTCGCGCGCGAAGAGCGCTCTGCGGGTCAAGGGAACGGGCCCCCGGTAGGGGACCCGCACGAAGCGCTTCAGTCGCACCACGCTGGGAGCGGGGAGGACTTGGGACTCGCTGTGCAGGAAGGCGCCGGACTCCTCGAGGCAGAGGGCCTTGTTCTCCAGTACGAGGACGAGTGCGCGGCGGAGCGGTACGACGCCGAGCGGCTCGTACGACGCGTTGAGGACCAGGACGTGCGGCACGGATGCCTCCTATGACGCCGGCGGCGCGTGGCTCGCGCCGGGACGAACTGCTCTCAGTCTCTCCTCATGCCTGGTCGCGGCGCCACCACGTATCGGGATCGGGGTGGCGGCCCCGGGGTGTTCTCGACCACATCGGCATCTCTCCCTGGTATGTGCCCAGGTGAGGTCGGTCTCTCCCTCGAACAGGGCTACGGGACCACGCCCGACGCCCCGTTACTGTGGATGGCCTGCGTACGCGATGCCTGGAGGTTGTCCCGTGTCCTGGTCCGCCCTGGCGGCTGCCACCGAACCCGAACCGATGCCGGTGACCCTGGACGAGGCCGCGGAGCGGGCCACGAACGCGGCCAGCTGGGTGGAGGAGAACTGGTCCACCTGGCTGAACACCGGGCTGCGCATCCTGCTGATCCTGGTCGTCGCGCTGCTGCTCCGGATGGCCGTCCGGCGGGCCCTGACGAAGCTGATCGAGCGGATGAACCGCTCGGCGCAGGCGGTGGAGGGGACGACGCTCGGCGGTCTCCTGGTCAACACCGAGCGGCGGCGGCAGCGCTCGGAGGCGATCGGGTCGGTGCTCCGCTCGGTGGCGTCCTTCCTGATCCTGGGCACGGCCGCGCTGATGATCCTCGGCGCCTTCAAGATCGACCTGGCGCCGCTGCTCGCCTCGGCGGGTGTGGCCGGTGTGGCGATCGGTTTCGGCGCGCGGAACCTGGTGACGGACTTCCTGTCCGGCGTCTTCATGATCCTGGAGGACCAGTACGGCGTCGGGGACTCGGTCGACGCGGGCGTGGCCTCCGGCGAGGTCGTCGAGGTGGGTCTGCGGGTGACCAAGCTGCGCGGGGTGGACGGCGAGATCTGGTACGTGCGCAACGGCGAGATCAAGCGGATAGGGAACCTCAGCCAGGGCTGGGCGACGGCCGGTGTGGACGTCACCGTCCGGCCGACGGAGGACCTGGAGAAGGTGCGGGCCGTGATCGCCGAGGCGGGCGACGCCATGGCGAAGGAGGAACCCTGGAACGAGCGCCTGTGGGGTCCGGTGGAGGTGCTCGGTCTGAGCGAGGTGCTGCTCGACTCGATGACGGTCCGGGTCTCGGTGAAGACGATGCCGGGCAAGAAGCTGGGCGTGGAGCGCGAGCTGCGCTGGCGCATCAAGCGGGGTCTGGACGAGGCCGGCGTCCGGATCGTGGGCGGGGTCCCGGCGCAGCCCGAGGAGCCGGCGGCCGATCCGACGGCCGGGATGGCGGCTCCGTCGGTGTTCGCCTCGACGACCTCACCGCAGTCGACGGCGGCGACCCCGCTGCCGAAGGACCTCTCGAAGTAGCCCTTCGCCTCTTCGCGCCCCCGCGGGTAACGCTTCGGTTGCCTTCGGGGGCGTGTCGCGTTCCCGGGTATTGACGCCCCCGTGACGACCGCCTTACCTTCCTCCCAACCGAATAGGAAACTTTCCTAACAGTATGGCTCAGGCAGGAGCAGGTGGATCATCATGGCCGGTACGCCCCCCGGAACCCCCGGCACACCGCGCGTCCTGCGGGCCATGAACGACCGCGCCGCCCTGGACCTGCTCCTGGAGCACGGCCCCCTCTCGCGGACCCGGATCGGCAAGCTCACCGGCCTGTCCAAGCCGACCGCCTCCCAGCTGCTCGCCCGCCTCGAAGCGGCCGGTCTCGTCGTCGCCACCGGCACCACCGAGGGCCGGCCCGGACCGAACGCCCAGCTCTACGCGGTCAACGCGCGGGCCGCGTACGCCGCCGGACTCGACGTCGACCAGCACCGCATCCACGCCGCCGTCGCCGACGTCACGGGCGAGATCGTCGGCGAGTACGAGCTCCGCACCCCCGGCCGCTCCGCCTCCGGCGTCGTCCGCCAGGTCACCGAGGCCCTCGCCGGGGCCGTCGAGGCGGCCGGCATCGCCCGCGAGGACGTGCGGCGCCTGGTCATCGGCACCCCCGGCGCCTTCGACCCGGCCACCGGACGCCTGCGGTACGCCTCCCACCTGCCCGGCTGGCACTCCCCCACCCTCCTGGAGGAGCTGGCCGCCGCCCTCCCCATGCCGTTCGAGTACGAGAACGACGTCAACCTCGTCGCCGTCGCCGAGCAGCGCCTCGGCGCCGCCCGGGGCCACACCGACTTCGCCCTGCTGTGGAACGAGGGCGGGCTCGGCGCCGCCCTCGTCCTCGGCGGGCGGCTGCACCGCGGCTTCACCGGGGGCGCCGGCGAGCTCGGCTTCATGCCCGTGCCCGGCACCCCGCTCGTCCGGCAGGTCACCAAGGCCAACTCCGGCGGCTTCCAGGAGCTCGCGGGCATCCAGGCCGTGCCCCGGATCGCCCGCGCCGCCGGGATCGAGACGCCCGACCACCCCTTCGTGCCGGTGGTGTCCGGGCTGCTGTCCCGGGCCGCCGAGACCCACGAGGACGACCCCCGGTACGCGGAGCTGCTCGACCGCTACGCCGAACGCCTCGCCACCGGACTCGCCTCCCTCGTCGCCGTCCTCGACCCCGAACTGATCGTGCTCTCCGGAGACGCCCTCGTCACCGGCGGCGAACCCCTCCGCGCGCGCGTGCAGTCCGAACTCGCCGACCTCGCCCCTTCCCGGCCGCGGCTCGTGCTCTCCGCCGTACGCCGGAACCCCGTGCTGCGCGGCGCCCTCGAAAGCGCCCTCGCCACCACGCGCGACGAGGTCTTCGACACCTCGCGCTGACCGTCCCCGTCCCTCCGCCAAGTCCGCAACCCGTCCCCAGGGAGACCCCGCCATGCCCGTACGTCCGCGCAGAGCCGCCGCCGCGCTCGCCGCCACCACCTCGATCGCCCTCTTCGCCTCCGCCTGTACCGGCTCCGCGGACAACGCGGCCGCCGACGACCCGAACGCGCAGACGACGATCACGTTCTGGCACGGCTGGTCGGCGCCCGCCGAGGTCAAGGCGATCGAGGACAACGTCGCCCGCTTCGAGAAGGCCCACCCGAACATCAAGGTGAAGCTCGTCGGCGACATCAACGACGAGAAGCTCGGCCAGGCGCTGCGCGCGGGCGGCTCGAACGGACCGGACGTCGTGTCCTCGTTCACCACCTCCAACGTCGGCAAGTTCTGCTCCTCGGGCGCGCTCGCCGACCTGGCCCCCTTCATAGCGAAGTCGAAGCTGGACCTGGACAAGACCTTCCCGAAGGTCCTCCAGGAGTACACCCAGTTCGAGGGCAAGCGGTGCGCGATGCCGCTGCTCTCCGACGCGTACGGCCTCTACTACAACAAGGACGCCTTCAGGAAGGCCGGTCTCGACCCCGAGGCCCCGCCGAAGACCTGGTCCCAGTTCGCCGAGGTCGCCAAGAAGCTCACCGAGCACAAGGGCGACTCCTACGAGCAGCTCGGCTTCATGCCGAACTACCTCGGCTACGAGACCGTCGTCGAGCACTACATGTCGCAGTGGGACCACGCGTACTTCGACAAGGACGGCAAGTCGAACGTCGCCAAGGACCCGGCCTTCGCCGAGATGATGACGTACCAGAAGTCCCTGGTGGACTCCCTCGGCGGCTTCGAGAAGCTCGACAAGTACCGCACCACCTTCGGTGACGAGTGGGGCGCCAAGCACCCCTTCCAGACCGGCCAGGTCGCCATGCAGCTGGACGGCGAGTGGCGGCTGAACTTCATCAAGGACGCCAAGGTGAAGTTCGACGTCGGCGTCGCGCCGCTGCCCGTCGCGGACGACGAGGTCGCCGAGTACGGCAAGGGCTACCTCTCCGGCACGATCATGGGCATCGCGCCGCAGAGCAAGAAGCAGAACGCGGCCTGGGAGCTGGTCAAGTACATGACCACGGACACCGACGCCGTGGTGGGCTTCGCGAACGCCATCGGGAACGTGCCCTCCACCTTCGAGGCGCTGAAGTCCCCGAACCTGAAGTTCGACGACCGCTTCAAGACCTTCCTGGACATCGCCCGGCACCCGCAGTCCACCACCCCGGACGGCGCCGTGAACGGCCCCGCCTACCAGGAGACCCTCTCCGCCCTCGCCCACAAGTACGAGAGCGGAAAGATCACGGACCTCAAGAAGGGCCTCGCGGACGCCGCCGCCCAGATCGACCGCGACATCGCCGCCGCGAAGTAACCCGTCATGACCACGTACACGCTCCGCGCGAAGCGACGGCGCAACGCGCTGCGCGCCGCCCTGTTCATGTCGCCCTGGCTGATCGGATTCGGCTTCTTCTTCGCCTATCCGCTGGTCTCCACGGTGTACTTCTCGTTCATGCGCTACGACGGCCTCAACCCGCCGACCTGGCGCGGCCTGGAGAACTGGGCGTACGTCTTCTCCGACCTGCCGAAGTTCTGGCCGGCGATGCAGAACACCCTCTGGCTGGCGGTCGTCATGGTGACCTGCCGGGTCGTCTTCGGCCTCGGCGTCGGCATGCTGATCACCAAGATCAAGCAGGGCGCCGGGATCTACCGCACCCTCTTCTACCTGCCGTACCTGGCGCCGCCGGTGGCCGCCACGCTCGCCTTCGTCTTCCTGCTCAACCCCGGCACCGGCCCGGTCAACTCGTTCCTGGAGGCGGTCGGCATCCCCGCCCCCTCCTGGTTCAACGACGCGGACTGGGCCAAGCCGGCCCTCACGGTCCTCGCCGTGTGGGGCGTCGGCGACCTCATGGTCATCTTCATGGCCGCCCTGCTCGACGTGCCGAAGGAGCAGTACGAGGCCGCCGAGCTGGACGGCGCGTCCCCCTGGCAGCGGTTCCGGTACGTCACGCTGCCGAACATCTCGCCGATCGTGCTCTTCGCGGTCGTGACCGGGGTCATCGGCGCGATGCAGTACTACACCCAGCCGATCGTGGCCGCCAAGATCGCCTCCGGGGTGATGGGCGGCTCCGGCGCCGCCTTCCAGCCCGGCTACCCGGACGACTCCACGCTGACCCTTCCGCAGCTGGTCTACAGCCTCGGCTTCAGCCAGTTCAACTACGGCGCGGCCTGCGTGGTGGCGCTCGTGCTCTTCGCCTTCTCCATGGCCTTCACCGCGCTGCTGATGCGCCGGCGCGGCGGCCTGATCGGCTCGGGTGACTGAACCATGACGACCGCAACCGCAACCGCCACCGCCTCCGCCCGGACGGCGTCGAGCCCCGCCGAGAAGCGGGCCCGCCGCAAGGCGTTGCTGCACTGGATCGCCGTGCACTCGCTCGGCATCGCCGCCGCCCTGTTCTTCGTCCTCCCGTTCGTCTTCGTCTTCCTGACCTCCCTGATGGGCGACGAGCAGGCGCTCACCCGGGACCTGACGCCGAACTCCTGGCACTGGGACAACTACGTCCGGGTCTTCGAGACGGACGGCTTCCTGACCTGGTGGAGGAACTCCCTGCTGTACGCGGGACTCGGCACCGTCCTCGTCGTGGCGTCCTCGGTCCCCGTGGCGTACGCACTCGCGAAGTTCCGCTTCCGGGGCCGGCACCTGTCACTGCTGCTCGTCATCGCCATGATGATGCTGCCGCCGCAGGTCGTGATCATCCCCATGTACCTGTTCTGGGCGAAGCAGATGGACCTCTCCGGCACGCTGTGGCCACTGATCATCCCGATGGCGTTCGGCGACGCCTTCGCCGTGTTCCTGCTGCGCCAGTTCCTGCTGACCATCCCGAACGAGTACGTCGAGGCCGCCCGGATCGACGGCTGCGGCGAACTGCGCACCCTGGTGCGGGTCGTGCTCCCGATGGCGAAGCCCGGCATCGCCGCCGTCGCCCTCTTCCAGTTCTTCTACTGCTGGAACGACTACTTCGGGCCGCAGATCTACGCCTCCGAGAACACGGCCGCCTGGACGCTCAGTTACGGCCTGGAGTCCTTCAAGGGGGCGCACCACACCGACTGGAATCTGACCATGGCCGCGACCGTCCTGGTCATGGCCCCCGTGATCCTCGTGTTCTTCTTCGCGCAGAAGGCGTTCGTCGAGGGAGTCACACTGACCGGAGTGAAGGGCTGATACGAGATGAAGCTCGCTGTCGTGGGGGGCGGGTCCACCTACACCCCCGAACTGATCGACGGATTCGCGCGCCTGCGCGACACCCTGCCCATCACCGAACTCGTCCTCGTCGACCCCGCCGCCGAGCGCCTGGAGCTCGTCGGCGGCCTGGCCCGGCGGATCTTCGCCAAGCAGGACCACGACGGCAAGGTCGTCACCACGGGCGACCTCGACGTCGGGGTCGAGGGCGCCGACGCCGTCCTGCTCCAGCTGCGGGTCGGCGGACAGGCCGCCCGCGAGCAGGACGAGACCTGGCCGCTGGAGTGCGGCTGCGTCGGCCAGGAGACCACCGGCGCCGGCGGTCTCGCCAAGGCGCTGCGCACGGTCCCGGTCGTCCTGGACATCGCCGAACGGGTCCGGCGCGCCAACCCGGACGCCTGGATCATCGACTTCACCAACCCCGTCGGCATCGTCACGCGCGCGCTGCTCCGGGCCGGGCACAAGGCCGTCGGCCTGTGCAACGTGGCCATCGGCTTCCAGCGGAAGTTCGCGGGGCTCCTCGGCGTGGCCCCGTCCGAGGTCCACCTCGACCACGTCGGGCTCAACCACCTGACCTGGGAGCGGGCGGTACGGCTCGGGGGCCCCGAGGGCGAGGACGTGCTGCCCCGGCTGCTCGCCGCGCACGGCGACGCGATCGCCGGGGACCTCCGCCTGCCGCGCCCGGTCCTGGACCGGCTCGGCGTCGTCCCCTCGTACTACCTGCGGTACTTCTACGCGCACGACGAGGTGGTGCGGGAGCTCGGCACGAAGCCCTCGCGGGCCGCCGAGGTCGCGGCGATGGAGCGGGAGCTCCTGGAGATGTACGGGGACCCGGCGCTCGACGAGAAGCCGGCGCTGCTCGCCGAGCGGGGCGGCGCCTTCTACTCGGAGGCGGCCGTGGACCTGGCGGCCGCCCTGCTGGGCGGCGGGGGCTCGCCGTACCAGGTGGTGAACACGTACAACAACGGCACGCTGCCGTTCCTGCCGGACGACGCCGTGATCGAGACGCAGGCGGCGGTCGGCGCGCACGGTGCCACGCCGCTGCCGGTCGCGCCGGTGGACCCGCTGTACGCCGGTCTGATCGCGAACGTGACGGCCTACGAGGACCTGGCTCTGGAGGCGGCGCTGCGCGGCGGCCGTGACCGGGTCTTCAAGGCGCTGCTCGCGCACCCGCTGGTCGGGCAGTACGCGTACGCCGACGGGCTCACCGACCGGCTGATCGCGCACAACCGGGAGCACCTCGCGTGGGCGTGAACCTGGACGGCGTGCTCCTCGCGATCGACGCGGGGAACAGCAAGACCGACGTCGCGGTGGTCTCCCGGGGCGGGACGGTCCTGGGGTCGGCGCGCGGCGGCGGGTTCCAGCCCCCCGTGGTGGGGGTGGGGACGGCGGTCGACGGGCTCGTGGAGATCGTCGGGCGGGCGTGGGCGGAGGCCGGCGGTGCCGGGCTCTCCCCCGCGTTCGCGCACGTCGCGGCCTGTCTCGCCAATGCCGACCTGCCCGTCGAGGAGGCCGCGCTCCGGGCCGAGCTGCTCGGCCGGGGCCTGAGCCGGTCCGTACGGGTCCACAACGACACCTTCGCCATCCTGCGGGCCGGGCTCGACGAGCCGCGGGGCGTGGCCGTGGTGTGCGGGGCGGGGATCAACTGCGTCGGGATGACCCCGGACGGGCGGACCGCGCGCTTCCCCGCGATCGGGAAGATCTCCGGGGACTGGGGCGGGGGCGGCGGGCTGGCCGACGAGGCGCTGTGGTGCGCGGCGCGCGCCGAGGACGGGCGCGGGCTGCCCACCGCCCTCGCCGACGCGCTGCCCGCGCACTTCGGCCTGGAGTCGATGTACGCCCTGATCGAGGCGCTGCACCTGGGCGGGATCCCGATGGCGCGGCGGCACGAGCTGACGCCGGTGCTGTTCGCGGTCGCGGCCGGGGGCGATCCGGTGGCGCTGTCGCTCGTGCACCGGCTGGCCGAGGAGGTCGTCGCCATGTCGACGGTCGCGCTGCGCCGGCTCGGGCTCGACCGCGAGGAGGCGCCGGTGATGCTGGGCGGCAGTGTGCTCGCCGCGCGTCACCCGCAGCTGGAGGAGCGGATCCGCGAACTCCTCGCGGTGCGGGCGCCGAAGGCGGTGATCGGCTTCGTGACCGCGCCGCCGGTCCTCGGTGCGGGCCTCCTCGCCCTGGACGAGGTGGCGGCGGGCCCGGTGGCGAAGGCCCGGCTGCGGGAGCGGTACGAGGGCTGAACGCGGTGGGTGCGGGGCGTCTCGTCGTGCGCGACGGGGCGCCCCGCACGCATGTTCACCTGTTCGAGTGATGGCCGATACGGAACCGATCCGGGCCGGGCCACGTATTCAGAGTGAGGGGCTCGCCCGCTGATGCGTGGGAGGCATGGGGCACGATAGGCACAAGATCCAGTCAATCCCGGTGTGCGGACGGTCCCCTGAGGCCATACTGCTGGCCGGGTGGTCCACCACCGGAACCGGACTCACCGGCCGGCCGGAGGGACCGACGTCAGCGACCGAGGGGGAGGTCAAGTGACACACCCGCCGAACGCGCCCGCCGCCTCGGCGGCGCGGGGCACGGCTCAGGCGCCCGCGCGCCCCGCCGGCCTGCCCGCGCAGCCGTCGCCCGCGCCCGTCGCCGCCCCGCCCGCGGGGCGCGGCGCCTGGGCCGTGGGACGGGAGCGGCTGCGGGAGGCCGCGACCACCGAGCCCGGCCGCCTCCAGATCCTCGGGGCCGTACTGGCGCTGCTCGTCGTCGCGTTCGGAGCCGTCACCGCCCTGGAGGTCACCGGCCGGACCTCCGCCGCCGACGACGTCGTCAGCCGCAGCCAGCCCCTGAGCGCCGACGCGGCCGCCATCTACCGCTCCCTCGCCGACGCCGACACCACCGCCGCCAGCGGATTCCTGGCGGGCACCCTGGAGCCCGCGGAGTCCCGCGCGCGCTACACCCGGGACATCACCACCGCCTCCCGGCTGCTCGTCAAGGCCGCGGCGAACACGGACGGTTCGTCCGCCTCGGCCCGCGAGATCGCCACCCTCAACGAGCAGCTCCCCCGCTACACGGGCCTGATCGAGCGCGCCCGGGCCGCCAACCGGCAGGGCCTGCCGCTCGGTGGCGCCTATCTGCGGTACGCCAACCAGCAGATGACCAGCGCGCTGCTGCCGGCCGCCGAGCGGCTGTACGCGGCGGAGACCGCGCGGCTGCACCGCGACGACGACTCGGCCCGCGCCTGGCCGTTCCTGTCGCTCGCGCTCGGCCTGCTCGCCCTCGGCGTCCTCTTCTGGGCCCAGCGCCGCAACTACGCCCGCACCAACCGGGTCTTCAACCACGGGCTGCTCGCCGCCACCGCCGCCACCGCGGTCGTCCTGCTGTGGCTCCTCGCCGCGCACACCGTGACGCGGACCGAGCTGAACAGCGCGCGGGCGCACGGGCAGGAGTCCCTCCAGGTCCTCAACACGGCCCGGATCAGCTCGCTCACCGCCCGCGCCAACGAGAACCTGACCCTGGTCGCCCGGGGCGCCGTCCTCACCGAGGACGGCAAGAACGACAAGTACGAGGCGGACTACACGGCGAGCATGAGCGCCCTGACGACGGCGCTCGGCGCGGCGCGCGAGCTCGCCGACGACGACGCCGGGCGCGCCCCGGTGGACGACTCGGCCGCGCGCGCGGCGGACTGGCGCGAGCGCCACAAGGACGCCCGAGCGAAGGACGAGGCCGGCGACTACGAGGGCGCCCTCGACCGGGTCGTCGGCGCCAAGGGGTCCACGGGCCAGTCCTTCGACCAGGTCGACGCGGCCCTGGAGCGGGCCCTCGCGCACGAGCAGGCCGAGTTCACCCGCTCCGCCGGAGCCGCCAGGGACGCCCTGACCGCACTGCCCCTGGGCGCGGCGGCCCTCGGGATCCTGGGTGCGGCGGGGGCCGTGCTCGGCATCAACCGCAGACTGTCGGAGTACCGGTGAGAGGGGGCGGGATGCCGAACGGCACGGACCCGCTGGTGCGGCGGACGGCGAGCGGCGCGGACCCGCTCGTGCCGCGGACGACGGCGGGCGGCGCGGACCCGCTGGTGCGGCGGGCCGCCAGGCGGCTGCGGGGCTGGGGCGGGGTGGCCACCATGGCCCTGGCCTGCGGGCTCACCGCCTCGCTGACCCTGCTGCCCCTCACGCACGACGGGAGCGACGCGGCGGCCGCGCCCCGGACGCCCGGCTCCGGCGTGGGCACCGGCGTCCAGGTCAAGGCCGACACCTGCGAGCACCCCGAGGCCTCCCTCACGCCCTCGTCGGCGGACGGCCCGTCGGTCCGGGCGATCAAGGATCGAGGGAAGCTGATCGTCGGCGTCGACCAGTCCAGCTACCGCTGGGGCTACCGGAACCCGGAGAAGGGCGTCCTGGAGGGCTTCGACATCGACCTGGCCCGGGCCATCGCCAAGGACCTCCTCGGCGACCCGAAGGCGATCATCTTCCGCACGATCCCGACCAACCAGCGGATCGCCGCACTCAACAGCGGCAAGGTCGACCTCGTCGTGCGCACCATGACGATCAACTGCAAGCGGATCGAGCAGGTCGCCTTCTCCACCGCCTACTTCCAGGCCGGCCAGCAGGTCCTGGCGCCCAAGCTCGACAAGGGCATCACCGGCTACGACTCCTCGCTTCGCGGCAAGCGGATCTGCACGGCCGAGGGCTCCACGGCCTACGACGCCCTGGCGGAGAACTCCTTCGGCGCGGTCTTCAAGGACGAGGCCGACGGCACCAAGGACGACAAGGACCTGCTGACCGTCCCCAACCAGCTGGACTGCCTGGCCCGGCTCCAGATGGGCGAGGTCGACGCCGTCGTCACCGACAACGCCCTCGCGGCCGGCCAGGCCGCGCAGGACCCGGCGGTCGAGCTCAAGGGCCGGCCGTTCACCGAGGAGTACTACGGGGTGGCGGCCAAGCTGGGCAACGACGACCTGGTGCGCCGGGTCAACCAGGTCCTGGTGGGCTACCGGCAGGGCCCCTGGCAGAAGGCGTACCAGGAGTGGCTGGCCAAGGACCTCCCCGGGATACCCGGGCCACCCGCTCCGTTGTACAAGTAGCGGCCTTGTCCGCGCCCCGACGAGCAACCCTGTACACGAAGCGGAAGAGGTGACCGATGGGCGTCACGGGACCCCCCGGGCCGGTGATGGACCGGGACGAGGTGGACCGTGCGCTGGCGCGGCTCGGCGCCGAGCACAAGGCGATCGAAGACTCGCTCCTCGCGCTCCAGGACCACGCGGGCCGCAGGCTGCTCGAAGGGGCCGAGCTGACCGGGACGACCCGGGACCGGTGGGCGGCCGCCGAGCGGACCATCACCCTGCTCTGGACCTGCTTCGACGTGTACACCGGCGCCCTGCGGGACGCCCGTGAGGTGCGCGCGAGGCGCCGCTGGCCCGGCCGGGACGAGCTCGTGGAGCTGACCGACCGGCTGCGCGGCGACACCGTGCTCGTCCCGGGCGGGGCCGCCGAGGGCGCCCTGCTCACCGAGCGGTTCAGCCTGGAGGGGCTGGTCCGGCGGATGAACGAGCTGTACGCCTCCTCGCTCGACCTGGTCGTCACCGCCGACGCCGTCTGGTCGGCGCTGCCCGCCCGGATAGACCTGCTCGCCGCCGAGCTGGGCCGGACGCGTTCGCTGGCGCACTCGGTCGGCGTGCGGCCCGGGGAACACCCGGCGGGGGACGAGCTGGAGGCGATCACGGCCGAGCTGACCGCGCTGCGCTCCCAGGTCGTGACCGACCCGCTGGCGTTTTGGCGCCCGGCGGCCGGGAGTTCGGCGCCGGGCGGCGGAAGGCCCGACACCGAGCGGTACGACCGGGCCGCCCTGGCCCTGGAGGACGTCCGGCGCGAGATCGAGGCGGTCCTCGCGGTCCGGCAGGACTCCGAGGACCGGCTGCTCCGGCTGCGGAACGTGCTCTCGCGGGCGGACCGGACGCTCGCCGAGGCGCGGTCGGCGCGCGGCGAGGTCCTCGCGAAGATCGCCGCCTCCGAGGTGCCGGCCGTCAGCGGGCCGCCGATCGTGCTCCAGGAGCGGCTCGCGGCCGCCGCCGAGTACCGCCGGCGCGCCCAGTGGCACCGGCTCTCCCCGCTCCTGGAGTCCCTGGAGCGGGAGGCGGAGGACGAACTGCTGCGGGCCCGCGAGCAGTTGACGGCGGTCACGGCGCCGCTGGCGGTCCGGGCCGAGCTGCGCGGCCGGCTCGACGCGTACAAGGCGAAGGTGGCGCGGCTCGGTGCGGCGGAGGATCCGCTGCTCGTCGAGCGGTACGACGCGGCGCGCCGGATGCTGTGGAGCGCGCCCTGCGATCTGCGGGTCGCGGAGCAGGCAGTGCTGCGCTACCAGCAGGCGGCGGCGGACGTGCTGTCCGGACCGAGGGACACGAGGGACGCGGGAGACGCGGGAGGACGACAGTGGTGAGCGGGGAGACGGGTGTGGGGAGCTGTCAGCGTCCTTCGTGCGAGGGTTCGTACGAGGACATGGGAGGCGGCGAGCTGTACTGCGACACCTGCGGGCTCGCCCCGGTCGTCGCGCCCGGGGGGCTGATCGGGTCGACGCCGACGGGGATGGCCGTGCCCGGCAAGGGAGCGGGCGGCCTCGGCGGGCCGGACTCCGGCTCCTCGCGGAGCGGTTCGCGGGCCTCTTCGCGTGCCTCGTCCCGGTCCTCGACCTCGCGCCGGTCGGTCTCCGGCCGGCTCTCGCGCTCGCTCTCCGGCGCCTCCACGGGCCGCTCGGTGTCGGTGCGCAGCTCGGGCTCGTCGACCGGGCAGTCCGCCCGGAACCGGCTGGGCGCGGGCCTGGTGACGATCCCCGAGGTGCCGCGCCCCGACCCGCGGGCGGCGGTGATGGAGAACGCCGAGGTCCCCGAGCGGAAGCGTTTCTGCTCCCGTTCGGACTGCGGGGCCCCGGTGGGCCGCGCGCGGGGCGACCGGCCGGGCCGCACGGAGGGCTTCTGCACCAAGTGCGGGCACCCGTACTCCTTCGTGCCGAAGCTGCGCGCCGGCGACATCGTCCACGGCCAGTACGAGGTGGCGGGCTGCCTCGCGCACGGCGGGCTCGGCTGGATCTACCTCGCGGTCGACCGGGCCGTCTCCGACCGGTGGGTGGTCCTCAAGGGCCTGCTCGACACCGGCGACCAGGACGCCATGGCCGCGGCGATCTCCGAGCGCCGCTTCCTCGCCGAGATCGAGCACTCCAACATCGTCCGCATCTACAACTTCGTCGAGCACCTCGACCAGCGCACCGGCTCCCTGGACGGCTACATCGTCATGGAGTACGTCGGCGGCAAGTCGCTCAAGGAGATCGCCAACGACCGGCGCACGCCCGACGGCCGGCGCGACCCGCTGCCGGTGGAGCAGGCCTGCGCGTACGGGATCGAGGCCCTGGAGGCGCTCGGACACCTGCACAGCAGGAACCTGCTGTACTGCGACTTCAAGGTCGACAACGCCATCCAGTCCGAGGACCAGCTGAAGCTCATCGACATGGGCGCGGTCCGGCGGATGGACGACGACGAGTCCGCGATCTACGGCACGGTCGGCTACCAGGCGCCGGAGGTGGCCGAGGTCGGCCCGTCGGTGGCGAGCGACCTGTACACGGTGGCGCGCACGCTCGCCGTGATGACCTTCGACTTCCAGGGCTACACGAACGTCTTCGTGGACTCGCTGCCCGACCCGGAGCACATCGAGGTCTTCCGGACGTACGAGTCGTACTACCGCTTCCTGGTCCGCGCCACCGACCCGGACCCGGCCCGCCGGTTCGCCTCCGCGCAGGAGATGGCGGAGCAGCTGACGGGCGTGCTGCGCGAGGTCGTGGCGCTCCAGTCGGGCCGGCCGCGGCCGGCGCTCTCGACGCTCTTCGGCACGGAGGTGCGGGTCACGGACACCACGCTGTTCGCCGAACTGACGGAGGACGTGTCGCTGCTGGGGGCCCGCCGGGGCCGCAAGCGGCGCGGGGCGGCCGCGGCGGGCTCGCTGCCGGCCGGTGCGGTTCCTGGACAGGCGCCGGTCGCCGTACCCGGGGCCGTCCCCGGGCAGGCGCCGGGTGCCGGGGCGCACGCGCTCCCCGGTCCCGGGCTCGGAGGGCTGCTCGCGCCGCTCGACGCGCCCGCCACCGCGCTCGCGCTGCCCGTGCCGCGCGTCGACACGAGCGACCCCAACGCCGGCTTCCTCGCCGGTCTCGCGGCCGCCGCCCCGGGCGAGCTGCTCGGGGCGCTCCAGGGCGCGCCCGCCCCCTCCACCGAGCTGCGACTGCGCACCCTGCGGGCCCAGTTGGAGCTGGGCGACCTGCCCGCCGCCGCGCGGACCCTCGCCGGTCTGGAGGAGCGGGACCCGGACGACTGGCGGGTGGTCTGGTACCGGGGCGTCGCCTCCCTGGTGACCGGTGACCACGAGCACGCGGCGCTGGCCTTCGACGCGGTCTACGACGCCTTCCCGGGCGAGCCGGCGCCGAAGCTGGCCCTCGGGATCTGCGCCGAGGTCCTCGGCCAGCTGGACAACGCCGCCGAGTACTACCGCCTGGTGTGGGCCACGGACCCCAGCTTCGTCAGCGCGGCCTTCGGGCTCGCCCGGGTGCGGCTCGCGGCCGGCGACCGCGGCGGAGCCGTACAGGCCCTGGAATCCGTACCGGAGGCGTCGATCCACTACACGGCGGCGCGGGTCGCGGCCGTGCGGGCGCGGCTGCGGCGGCGCCCGGCGCACGAGCCGCTCGGCGCCGATCTCACGGCGGCCGCGGCGCAGGTCTCCGCGCTCCAGGGCTTCGGTCTGGACGCGGTGCGCCGGGAGCGGTTGTCGACGGAGGTCCTCGGGATGGCCCTCGACTGGGTACTCTCCGGGAGTCCCGGTGCGGCACCGGGCGGCGGCGCGCTGCTGCTCGGAAGTGAACTGGACGAGCGCGGACTGCGCTTCGGCCTCGAACGCTCGTACCGGGTGCTGGCCCGGCTCGCCCAGCGGGGCGAGGAGAGGATCGAACTGGTGGAGCGGGCCAACCGCTTCCGCCCCAGGACGTGGGTGTGAGGATGTCCCAGAAGCCGAAGCCGTCGCACGGACTCGCCGCCTGCCCGGGCTGCGCGGAGCCGCTGGAGTCGGGTGACCGGTTCTGCGGGGCGTGCGGCTACGACCTGTCGGCGGTGCCGTCCGCCGAGGCCGGTGCCGACCGCCCGACCGTGGTGATCGGCACCCCCGTGAACTGGCCGGACGCCCCGCCCCGCGAGCCCGGTTCGCTCTCGACCATGACCCAGCACCCGAACGACCTGCCGGGCACCGACTCCGGCGGCCGCGACCTCCCGACGACGGAGGTCCGCACGGACGGCCCCACGCCGCCCGAGCCCGCGTCCGCCGCGTCCGGTGGGGACTTCGAACTGGCCGCGCCCGACCCCCGTGCCGCCGTGCGGGTCGATCCGGGCCCGGCCGCCGAGGCCGCACCCGCACCCGCACCCGCCACCCCCGCACCCGCACCCGCACCCGCCACCCCTGCTCCCGCTGCCGCTCCCGCACCCGCCACCCCTGCTCCCGCTGCCGCTCCCGCTCCCGCCACCCCTGCTCCCGCTGCCGCTGCCGCTCCCGCCGCCGCGATCTGCGTGGCCTGCCGGGCCGGGCGGGTGGACACCGACGGGTACTGCGAGAACTGCGGGCACGCCCAGCCGCGCGAGCGCGACCACATGGAGCGGGAGCTCGCCGGCGTCGCCGCCGTCAGCGACCGCGGGCTGCGCCACCACCGCAACGAGGACGCGTTCGCCGTCTCGTCGACCACCCTGCCCGACGGCTCCCCCGCCACCCTCGCGATCGTCTGCGACGGCGTCTCCTCGGCGACCCGCCCCGACGAGGCCTCCGCCGCCGCCGCCGAGGCGGCCGGCGCCTCGCTGCTCGCCGCGCTGCCCCGGGGCACGCACCCGCAGCGGGCGATGCACGAGGCGATCGTGGCCGCCGCCGAGGCCGTCAACTCCCTCGCGGAGGAGCCCGGTCAGGACGGCGCGGAGCACGATCCGCACCGCCACCGCAACGCCCCGGCCTGCACCATCGTCGGCTCCGTCGTCGCCTCCGGCCTGCTCGTCGTGGGCTGGGTCGGCGACAGCCGGGCCTACTGGGTGCCGGACGACCGCAGCACCCCGCCCGCCCGGCTCACCGAGGACGACTCGTGGGCCGCGCAGATGGTCGCGGCGGGCCTGATGAACGAGGCCGAGGCGTACGCGGACGAGCGCGCCCACGCGATCACCGGCTGGCTCGGTGCCGACTCGTACGAACTGGACCCGCACACCGCCGCGTTCAAGCCGGATCGTTCCGGCGTGGTGGTGGTCTGCACGGACGGACTGTGGAACTACGCGGAGGCCGCGGAGGACATGGCCCGGGTCGTCCCGGCGGACGCCGCGGACCGCCCGCTGGGCGCCGCGCAGGTCCTCGTCGGCCACGCCCTGGACGGCGGGGGCCACGACAACATCACGGTCGCGCTCGTCCCGTTCACCGCCACGCCGCAAGGGGCAGGATCCGCCTGAGAGCGGTCGCCGATCCCCGTCCCCTTCACCGTTGTTGCGTCTGTCCCGTAGGAGCCGAAAACAGATGGCGAACTTCTCCAAGCCGACCGTGCCCCAGTTCTCCGTGGACGTCTACCAGAACGAGTTCCTGCCGGAGGGCGGCCGGGACGTCAGCGCGATCGTCACGGTCACCTCGACCGGTGGCGGCACCACCGGAGGCTTCGCGAACGGCGGCCCGGCCGCGGCCGGCGTCGTGATCATGGTCGACTGCTCCGGCTCGATGGACTACCCCGCGACCAAGATGCGCGGCGCGCGGGAGGCCACCGCCGCCGCCGTCGACACCCTGCGCGACGGCACGCACTTCGCCCTCGTCGCCGGGACGCACATCGCGAAGGAGGTCTACCCGGAGGACGGCCGCCTCGCGGTCGCCGACGCCCGGACCCGCGCCGAGGCGAAGGAGGCGCTGCGCCGGCTCTCCGCGGGCGGCGGCACGGCGATCGGCACCTGGCTGCGCCTCGCGGACCGGCTGCTCTCCTCCGCCGAGCTCACCATCCGGCACGGCATCCTGCTCACCGACGGCCGCAACGAGCACGAGTCGCCGGAGGAGCTGCGGGCCGCGCTCGACGCCTGCGCGGGCCGGTTCACCTGCGACGCGCGCGGGGTCGGCACGGACTGGGAGGTCAAGGAGGTCACCGGGATCGCCTCGGCGCTCCTCGGCACGGCCGACATCGTCGCCGACCCGGCCGGCCTCGCCGCCGACTTCACGACGATGATGGAGCACGCGATGGGCAAGGGCGTGGCGGACGTCGCGCTGCGCCTGTGGACCCCGGTGGGGGTCGAGATCATGTTCGTGAAGCAGGTGGCGCCGTCGGTCGAGGACCTGACGGGGCGGCGCACCGAGGCCGGGCCGCGCGCCGGGGACTACCCGACGGGCTCGTGGGGCGACGAGTCCCGCGACTACCACGTGAGCGTGCGGGTCCCGCGGGCGGCGGTCGGCCAGGAGATGCTCGCCGCCCGGGTCTCCCTGATCGCCCCGGACCCGGCGGGCGACGATCCGCGCCCGCTGTCTCAAGGACTGGTACGGGCGGTGTGGACGGACGACCTCGCGATGTCGACGTCGATCAACCCGCAGGTCGCGCACTACACGGGTCAGGCCGAGCTCGCGGACGTCATCCAACAGGGTCTGGATGCCCGCAAATCGGGCGATCGTGACGGCGCGACGGCCAAGCTGGGCCGTGCCGTGCAGCTCGCGGCGGCCTCCGGCAACGCGGACACCGCGAAACTGCTTTCGAAGGTGGTCGACGTGGTCGACGCGGCGACCGGTACTGTGCGTTTGAAGGCGAAGGTCGCGGAAGCGGACGAGATGACACTCGAGACCCGCTCCACCAAGACCGTTCGCGTCAAGAGGTAGCCCGGCCACCGGGCCGGACGACGAGAGGGGGAAGCACCGACATGCCGACCTGCCCGAACGGACACCAGTCGGTCTCCGACGACTGGTGCGAGGTCTGCGGCCATCGCATGGCCGGGGCGGGTGCGCCGACGGGTGCCGTACCGCCGCCTCCCCCGCCGCCGCCCCCCGCGTACGGATACCCCGGCCCCGCGAACCCCGGTCAGCCCGGTCCCGGCCCGGCCCCGATGGGCCCGCCGCCGGGCGCTCCCGGCGGCTTCGGTCCGGGAGGCCACGGTGGGCCCGGTGGCCCCGGCACGCCTCCGCCCGCGGCTCCCGGCGGTTTCGGCCCCGGTGGCGACCCGAACGCGACGGCCCAGGCGGAGCTGTGCCCGCAGTGCCGTACGCCGCGCGAGCCCATGGCGCCGTTCTGCGAGGAGTGCCGCTGGAACTTCCTCACGAACTCGGCGACCTCGTACACGCCGCTGTCCCCGCACAACGCGCCCCACAGTGCCCCGCCGCAGCAGCCCGGGCCGCCGCCCGGCCTGAACCTGCCGCCGGGCTTCCAGTCACCGCCGCCCCCGCCGCCGCAGCAGCCCCAGCAGCAGCCGGACCCGTTCGGCTACCAGGGCTCGCGGCCCTCGCAGGTGAACCGGCCGGCCGAGCCGCTGGGCGCCGAGCCCACGCACCACCAGGCCCCGCCGCAGCGCCCGCCGGCGCAGCAGCAGCCGCCTGCCCCGCCCGCGTACCTCCAGGCGCCCGCCCAGGCTCCGGCCCCGCCCGCGCCGCCGCAGCCGCGCGCGGACGACGACTGGGTCCTGTCGCCGCCGTCGCAGCACCAGCCGCCCCAGGCGCCGCCGGCCCCGCAGCAGCACCAGGCGCCGCCGCAGCACCAGGGCCCGCAGGCACCGTCCCACCAGGCTCCGCCGCCTCCGCAGCAGCACCAGCCCCCGCAGCCCCCGCCGCACCAGGGACCCCCGCCGCAGCACCAGCACCAGGGGCAGCAGCCTCCGCAGCAGTTCCAGCCGCCGCGGCAGCAGCAGCCCCTGAGCTGGACCGCGGTCATCGGTCCCGACCGCGAGTACTTCATGGCGATGATGCAGCGCAGCGGTCCGGAGGCGACGGGCCTGAACCTGCCCGCGTACTCGCCGGCCAAGCACCTGCCGCTCCAGGGCAACCAGGTCTCCATCGGCCGCCGCCGGCACTCCACCGGCGAGTCCCCCGACATCGACCTGTCGGTGCCGCCGGAGGACCCGGGCGTCTCGCACCAGCACGCCGTGCTGGTGCAGCAGCCGGACGGCTCGTGGGCGGTGGTGGACCAGAACTCCACCAACGGCACCACGGT
The DNA here is from genome assembly GCF_040613865.1 of Streptomyces sp. NPDC006197. Taxonomy (NCBI): domain Bacteria; kingdom Bacillati; phylum Actinomycetota; class Actinomycetes; order Kitasatosporales; family Streptomycetaceae; genus Streptomyces; species Streptomyces sp. NPDC006197. The sequence continues at coordinate 23,527 of NZ_JBEXSZ010000008.1, forward strand.
CAACGGCGGCGAGGAGCCGATCCAGCCCTACGTCCCCGTCCAGCTCCAGGACGGCGACCGGGTGCACGTCGGCGCCTGGACCACCATCACGATCCGGCTCGCCTGACGAGGACCGAGCACCGTCAGACGGCCCCCGGCAGGGGCCAGGCGTACGGCCCTCCGGGGTCGTCCAGCCAGGCCCACTGCCGGTCGCCGCTGACCGTCACCCCGAAGCGCTCCCGCCCCGGCCGCCGCTCGCGCAGCCAGAGCGAGAGCGCTTCGCGCCTGTCGAGGGTCCCGCCGACCAGGCCCCACAGGAAGAGGAAGCGTTCGTCCCCGGCCGGGCCGGGGCGCGGGTTGTCGTGCTCCGGGACCCCGGCGGCGGCGCCCCGGAGCGCCACGAAGTACGCGGAGGTCGCGAGGAACCGTCCCTCCGCGTGCGCGGCGTCGCGCACCCTCAGCAGGATCAGCCCGGTGGAGAGCGGCGCGAGGACGAGCGCGCCGGGCCGGCACTGGGCGAGCCAGGGGTACGGGACGGAGGGCACCGCGCAGGTCGCCACGATCCGGTCGTACGGGGCGTGCTCGGGGCAGCCGCGGGCGCCGTCGGCGGCGAGCACGGCGGGCCGGTACCCGACGGCGGCGAGGTGGGTCCGGGCGGACTCGGCGATCTCCTCGTCGAGGTCGACGGTGATGACGTGCTCCTCGCCGAGGCGGTGGCAGAGCAGGGCCGCGTGGTAGCCGCTCCCGGCGCCGATCTCCAGGACGTCGTCCCCGTCGCGTACGTCCAGGGCGTCGAGCATCAGGGCCATCAGGGAGGGCTGACTGGCGGAGGAGACCAGCTCCCCGTCCCGTACCCGGGTGGCGATCGCGGTGTCCGCGTACGCCCCGCGCAGCCAGCGCTCCCGGCGCTCCGGCTCGGGGTCGCCGGCCCAGAGCCGCTCGTAGCCGCCGGGTGCGGAGACGTAGTAGTACGGGACGAAGAGGTGGCGCGGCACCTCGGCGAAGGCCGCCCGCCAGGCGGGGTCGGCCAGCAGGCCGTCCGCCTCGATCTCCCGCACGAGCGCGCGCCGCTCCCGCGCGCCGGCCTGGGCGAACTCGTCCATGGGTCCACTCTCCCGCTCTCCGGGGTCCCGGGGCGAGCGGCCGTACGGGCGGTCGTCACGCCCTCCGGGGACGGTCCTAAGCCTCCGGTCCTCGGCCGGGCATCTGAGACGATGGAACGGTGAACGAGATTCCCGGGGAAACAGTGCAGGAGCAGACCTTCTACGAGCAGGTCGGGGGCGAGGAGACGTTCCGCCGCCTGGTCCGCCGCTTCTACGAGGGAGTCGCGGCCGACCCGCTGCTGCGCCCGATGTACCCCGAGGAGGACCTCGGCCCGGCCGAGGAGCGTCTCGCCCTCTTCCTGATGCAGTACTGGGGCGGCCCCCGCACCTACAGCGACCACCGCGGCCACCCCCGCCTCCGCATGCGTCACGCGCCGTTCACCGTGGACCGGGCCGCCCACGACGCCTGGCTGCGTCACATGCGCGACGCCCTCGACTCGCTCGACCTCGCCCCGGAGCACGAGAGCGAGCTGTGGCGGTACCTGACGTACGCGGCGGCCTCGATGGTGAACAGCGCGACCTAGGGCCTGTCCGACCCTGATCCGCCGGACAGGTCCCAGCGGGCCGCCGCCGGCTCCCGGCGGCGTACGCGGAGGGCTGAGACCGGCGCGGCGCAACCGGGTACGGCGGAAAGGGCGTCCCCATCCACGGATCCGGCCGACTGCCGAAGTCGTTCACGGGGGTGCCCATGCGCAAGGCCGTGCCGTACGCCGGGGCGCTGCTCGTGCCCGCCGTCGCCGGAACGCTCCTGTGGTGGTGGGCGGGCCGGAGCCTGCGGAGCCCACACGGCCTGCCCACCGTGCTCGCGGTGGGCGGCGGCCTCGTGCTGACCGCCGTCGCGCTCCTGGCGCACAACGCGCTCTTCCGCGAGGGCGGCAGCATCGCCGCGGTCGTCCTGATCCTGGCGGGCCTGACGGCGGTCTGGGTGGAGGCGCGGGACTCCGCGGTCCGCGGCGCGGTCGCCGACTGCGTCGTCGTGGGCAAGGTCCGGGTGACCCACCACCCGGCCTTCGGCGAGGGCGCGCCGGCCCCCAAGACCCTGTACCACCACACGCTGGACTGCGTCGGCGGCTATCCCGTCGAGTTCTCGGCCGAGGAGCGGATCGCCGAGCCGGGCGGCCCGGTCCGGATCGCGTACGACCCCGACCGCCGCATGGACCCGGTCCTCGCCCGCGACAACGAGCCCCACGGCTCCCCGGTGATCCCGGCGTCCCTGCTGGTGCTCTCGGCGGCGCTGTCGGTGGCCGCGATCGCGAGGGAGGGCCTCAGCCCGTGAGGTCCATGAGCCCGGCGGCGGTGCGCCGGAAACCGCACCGCTCGTGGAAGGAAGCGAGGTGCGGCTCGTAGTCCACGTGCAGCCAGTGCGCGCCGCGCTCGCGGGCGGCCGCGGCGGCGGTCCGTACGAGGGTGACGCCGAGACCCCGGCGGCGCTCGTCGGGGTGGACGGTGGTGTCGAGGAGGAAGGCGTGGACGCCGCCGTCGCCGACGACGTTCACGTATCCGACGAGCCGCCCGGCACGGCGGGCGGTGACCCGGAGGAGGCTGCGGGCGAGGACGGGACCGAAGTCGGTGTCCCGGTGCCCGGGCCAGGCGGCGTGGAAGAGGGTGTTGAGCTCGTCCCCGCCGAGAGGCCCGTCGACCTGGACGTCGGTCACCGAGGGGTGAGACCCATCGCGATCGGCACGGTGCGCAGCGCGATCGAGCCGTACGGGGTACGCAGCCGCAGCCACGGCCCGGAGGCGAACAGGGCCGTCGGCGCCTCCCCCGGGGGCAGGAAGCCGAGGGACTGCGCGGCGTGCACGGCGCGCAGCGGCAGCCCGGTGGTGCCGAGGGTCCGGGACCAGATCTCGCGGCCGATGGCGTCGCGCTCGGCCCGGGTGCGCCGCTCCTCGGTCAGCTCCTCGTCCCGCGCGCGGAACTCGGCGACGGCGGCGGCGACCGCACCCCGCATCTCCGTGACGCCCGGCAGCCCGGGGACCGGCTCCCAGCCGCCGCGCGGCGGGAGGACCCCGGTCCACGGCGGGCCGGTCACGGAGTCCGGGACGACCGCCTTGCCGGCCGACTCCTCGATGCCTTCGAGGAGTTCACCGGCGGAGACGGTGACATCGAGGTCCACCGCGTCGACGAGCCGGGCGGTGCGGATCGCGAGCACCTCGAACGACGGCGGCCGTCCGAAGACCGCCAGCGCCCCGCCGCCGGCCTGGAGGCGGACGGCGGCGGCCCGGTCGTAGTGGACGAGCCGGGTGAGGAAGGCGGCGAGGGCCGCCGCCTCCCTGGCGTCGGCGAAGTGCAGGGGAGCGAGCACGGTCATGCGGCGGACGACATCCCGTCGTCCACGTACTCCTGGAGGAACTCGCGCTCCTCGGCGGAGATCCGCCGGGGCCGCTGCGCCTCCAGGTCGAAGGGCACGACGACCGTCGAGGCCCGTACGTACGTGACGTCCGGGTCCTTGATCTCGTACGCGATCGTCAGGGACGCCGCGCCTATCTTCGTGACCCACGACTCGATGGTCACCGGCTCGTGCCGGTGGACCAGCGGCCGTACGTAGTCGATCTCGTGCCGGGCCACGACGGACCCGCCGGAGAACGAGGGGGAACCGTCCCCCGGCGCCAGCCGGAACATGAAGTCGATCCGCGCCTCTTCCAGGTACCGCAGGAAGACGACGTTGTTGACGTGCCCGAAGGCGTCCATGTCCGACCAGCGCAGGGGACAGCTGTAGATGTGCCTCGCCATGAAGTGATCAGCCTCGGGTCAGCTTCTTGTACGTGGCGCGGTGCGGACGGGCCGCGTCCGGGCCGAGGCGCTCGATCTTGTTCTTCTCGTACGACTCGAAGTTGCCCTCGAACCAGAACCACTTCGAGTCGCCCTCGTAGGCGAGGATGTGGGTGGCCACTCGGTCCAGGAACCAGCGGTCGTGGGAGATGACCACGGCCGCACCGGGGAACTCCAGGAGCGCGTTCTCCAGCGAGGACAGCGTCTCGACGTCGAGGTCGTTGGTCGGCTCGTCGAGGAGCAGCAGGTTGCCGCCCTGCTTGAGGGTGAGCGCGAGGTTCAGACGGTTGCGCTCACCACCGGAGAGCACACCGGCCGGCTTCTGCTGGTCCGGGCCCTTGAAGCCGAACGCGGAGACGTAGGCGCGGGAGGGCATCTCGACGTGGCCGACGTTGATGTAGTCGAGCTCGTCGGAGACGACGGCCCACAGCGTCTTCTTCGGGTCGATGTTGGCGCGGCTCTGGTCGACGTACGAGATCTTGACGGTCTCGCCGACCTTGACGGAGCCGGAGTCCGGGGTCTCCAGACCCTGGAGCATCTTGAAGAGCGTGGTCTTGCCGGCGCCGTTCGGGCCGATGACGCCGACGATGCCGTTGCGCGGCAGCGTGAAGGAGAGGTCGTCGATCAGGACCTTGTCGCCGAAGGCCTTGGACAGGTTCTCGACCTCGACGACGATGGAGCCCAGACGCGGGCCCGGCGGGATCTGGATCTCCTCGAAGTCCAGCTTCCGCATCTTGTCGGCCTCGGCCGCCATCTCCTCGTAGCGCGCGAGACGGGCCTTGGACTTGGCCTGACGCCCCTTGGCGTTCGACCGCACCCACTCGAGCTCTTCCTTGAGCCGCTTGGCGCGCTTGGCGTCCTTCTGGCCCTCGACCTTGAGGCGCTCGGACTTCTTCGTCAGGTAGGTCGAGTAGTTGCCCTCGTAGGGGTGGGCGCGACCGCGGTCGAGCTCCAGGATCCACTCGGCGACGTTGTCGAGGAAGTACCGGTCGTGGGTGATGGCCACGACGGTGCCCTTGTACTGGGCGAGGTGCTGCTCCAGCCAGTTCACCGACTCGGCGTCGAGGTGGTTGGTGGGCTCGTCGAGGAGCAGCAGGTCAGGGGCCTCCAGGAGGAGCTTGCAGAGCGCCACGCGGCGCTTCTCGCCACCGGAGAGGTTGTTCACCGGCCAGTCGCCGGGCGGGCAGCCCAGGGCGTCCATGGCCTGCTCCAGCTGGGCGTCGAGGTCCCACGCGTTGGAGTGGTCCAGGTCGTCCTGGAGCTTGCCCATCTCCTCCATGAGCTCGTCGGTGTAGTTCGTCGCCATCTCTTCGGCGATCGCGTTGAACCGGTTGAGCTTGCCCTTGATCTCGGCGACGCCGTCCTCGACGTTCTCCAGGACGGTCTTGGTCTCGTCGAGCTTCGGCTCCTGCATGAGGATGCCGACGGAGTAGCCGGGCGACAGGAACGCGTCGCCGTTGGACGGCTGCTCGAGGCCAGCCATGATCTTCAGAACGGTGGACTTACCGGCACCGTTCGGGCCGACCACACCGATCTTCGCACCCGGCAGGAAGCTCAGCGTCACGTCATCCAGGATGACCTTGTCGCCGTGCGCCTTGCGCGTCTTGCGCATCGTGTAGATGTACTCAGCCAAGAGAAACCGTCCGGCAAAGAGTGAGTGGGCAGATACACCCCATCTTGCCTGACCGCCACCCCCCGGTGCGAACCAGTAGGCCGGGCTCCACCTGACCTGCACGTCCCCGGGTCGCCCTCGTAGCCGATCCGTCACTGTCGGTCGCCGGCGGCCGCGCCTTCCGGCAGGTCCGTGGCACGCCGGGCAGTCACCAGGTAGCCCGCGAAGCCGGCGTCCGGCCCGGCCTTCGCCCACCCGTCCGCCGACCCGGGCTTCTTGGTGTCGCCCGTGGTGTCAGCGGACCAGGTCGGGGAAGGGGCAGCGCTCCAGCGGTTCGTCCTCGCGGTCGGCCCAGTGCCACCAGAGAACTCGCTCCGGGCAACGCCACAGGGAGCGACAGACTCGCTTCCCGTCCTCCTCGCGCAGGCAGAGGACGTATCCCTTCCACTCCATGGGCCGGTCGCACTCGGGGCAGTGGAGGGGCCAGTCAGCCATGGCGTGCAACCTGTCTCGGGGCGTTGTCAGTGGTCGTCTGTAGCGTCGTGGTCAAGGTTGAGCCGGTTCGATGTTCCTCCGGGGAACACGGCGGCCAAGGGGGGTGGCACCGTAGGGGTCCCTGAGCTTTCACGCTTCGGGACCCTCAGCTCGGACCCCACCCCCCTCTCACCTTCCTCAACCGTGATCCCGAAGTCCCCTTCCTGCCTGACCGCCACCCCTGGGTGCGAACCGGTAGGTGAGGGGCCCCTCGGACGTGCGACGACCCCGGGCGCGGGTGCGGCCGGGGTCGTGCGGGGTCACGGGGTGGGGTGCGCAGGGGGCGGATCGCTCCGCGGCGTCAGCGCCTCACTCCGTGGGGTCGGGCTTCGGCCCGGTGCCGGGCGTGGGCCCGGCACCGGGGCTGGGCTCACTGGCCGGCGGTCTTCTTCTTGCGGAGGAAGAACACCGCGCCGCCGCCGATCACGACGAGCGCGGCGGCGATGCCGGCGATCATCGGGGTGGCGCTGGAGCCACCGGTCTCGGCGAGGTCGCCGCCACCGGTCGTGGTGGCGCCGGTGGTGTCACCAGTGGTGTCACCGGTCGTACCGCCCGTGGTCGACGGGGTGGAAGGCGTGGCCGAGGGGGTGGTGGAGGGGGTCTCCGACGGCTTCGGGCCGGGGGTGGCCGTCTTGCAGTCCAGGACGCCCTCGAAGGTCTCCTCGAAGTCGTTCGGGCCGGTGATCGTGAACTTGTACGCCTCGTCCTCGGCGAGCGGGACCGCGATGGTCTTCGTCTCGCCGGCGCCGACGGTGTACGAGGTGCCCTTCAGGTCGAAGGTCCAGGCCTCGTCGCCCTTGTTGCCGGCGACGATCTCCAGGCCGCCCTTGGCGCAGTCCTTGGCGACCGTGACGGACGGGACGGCACCCTTCTTGGCCCACGTGGCGGAGGCCTTGGCGGTGACGGTGGAGTCGCTGGAGCCGGCCAGGATCAGGGTCTGCGACGGGCCGTCGATGGAGACGAAGGCGCGGCCGAGCGAGACCTTGGTGGTGGCCTCGGCGGTCAGCTCGGCGGTGCCGTCGGCGGTGCCGGCCGGGACGTCGAAGTAGACCTGGTCGCCGTTCTTGGCCTCGGTGACCGGCTTGCCGGCCTTGTCGACGACCTGGACGCCGGCGGGGGCGCCCGGGGCGGCCGCGAGCTTGGCGGTGGCGTTGGTGGTGACGGTGATCGGGCCGAGCTTCTCGCCGGCCTTGCCCGCCACGGTGCCCGGGGACAGGCTGAGGGAGGCCGTCGGCTCGTCGAGCTCGACCGCCTTCTCCAGCAGGTAGCTCTTCAGCTTCTCGGCGTCCTCGTCCTCCGGCGTCGCGACGACGTTGTCGGAGAGGGTCCAGATCGCGGCCTGGGTGCCGGCGGCGGCCTCGCCCTTGGAGAGGTCGGCGCCCACCTTGGCGCCGAGGGTCTCGGCGGACAGCTTCGGGTAGGAGTTCTCCAGGATCCAGAGGATCTTGCCCGCGTTGCCGTTGTTGTGCAGGGAGGACTCGCCCCAGCCGACTTCCTTGTAGTCGAAGTCGTGCTTCGCCTCGGTGTGGAGGTCGATGCAGTAGGTGAAGAGGGTGCCCCCGCCGTCGACCTCCATCTTGAACAGACCACCGGTGACCGGCCGCTTCTCGCCGTTCTTCTCGGTGATCTCGACGGAACCCCGGTCCGCCGTGAAACCGCCGAACTTCGCCGTGACACCGCCGGCGCCCGGGGCGCCTTCATCGGCCAGGGCCGGGCCGGCGGTCGCTATCGCACCGGTCGCGACGAGGCCGGAGACCAGGATCGCGGCGGCGAGACGGGCAACGCCACGCCCACGAACTGAAAACATTGGATTCCCCTCCGGGCGAGACGCTCCGCGAACTTGGTCGATTCGCGTGGGGGGAGCACCCGCCAGCAAGACTCACAGACTCAATGGGCTCATGTGCCACATGAGTATCCGGGAATCCTAGGGATGCGGAGCCCCCGGGTGCCCTGTCATGTAGTCAGATAACCATTCCGTCTCGGAATCGTTATCAGCAAAGCGAGTTGGTCGACAAATCCCCACAACACAAGGTCAGGACGCGGTTACCAACTGGGGTGTCACGGCCGTTCCCTCCTCCGCCGCCACCGTCCACGGGTCCTGCTCCGGCTGCGGTTTGGGTTCCGTCCGGGCAGAGCGCCGGAAGGCCGCCGTCCCCCTGCTCAGGTCGTGCCCCACGGCCACCGCGTCCACGTCCACGAAGGTCTTGCGCTGCCCGTCGCGCTCCTCCTCACGGACCTTCAGCCGTCCGTGCACGACGAGTGGTTCCCCCACGGAGACCGAGGCGGCGAGGTTGGCGCCGAGCGAGCGCCAGGCCGACACCGTGTAGAAGCTGGTGTTCCCGTCGGACCAGAGCCCCCGCTCCCGGTCCCAGCGGCGCGCGGTCACCGCGAACCGGAAGCGGGCCACCCCGCCCGCCACCGTGTCCCGGTACTCCACCGCCGTCGCCACGTTCCCGACGAGCGTCACGGTCGTGTCGTTCATGGTTCGCCCCCACTCTCCCGGTGTCCTGCTGCGTGGACACCCCGTGGGAACCATGCTGGGGCGGCCGGGCGCACCCCGCTCGGGCCTGTGGACAACCACGCGCTTGGGGACGGCCCCCTCACCCGGGAGGGGGAACCGCCCCACAGCCCACGGCCCACACTCCACCGGGGGCCTACCTCACCCGCGCCCCCACCCGCGTCGCGCCCAGTCGGCTCGTGCCGGAGCGGCCGCCGCCGAGGACGATCCGGGACGTCGGCGGGCGCGAGCCCACCACCGTCGCGTACTGCTCGCGCACCTCCCGGTAGCGCATCAGCTCCGCCGCCACCGGGTCGAGGACCCGGGCCCGGCCGCAGGCGGCGGCCGCCTCCCGCAGGCGGCGTTCGGCCTCCTGCCCGTACCGGCGGGCCGGGCCCTTCACGGCGCCCTCGCAGGCCCATTCGACGAGCGGGCCGCCGATGATCCCGCCGAGCATCACGAGGACCGGCGGCAGCAGACCCGGCTCGACGACGCCCACGATCTGCCCCACCAGCCACAGCGCGCCGAAGATCTGCAGGAGCGTCATCACCGCCTGGGCGAGGACGGCCGCGGGCCACCAGGCGGGCCGGGGCGGCCGGGCGGCCGGGTCCCCCAGGGAGACCGTCAGCTCGTCCAGGGCCTCCGGCAGCCCCTCGGCCCCGCGCACCGCCGCCTCGCGCACCGCCTGGGCCCAGGGCACCGGGAGGCCCCGCGAGGCCTCGTCGGCGACGATCCGTACCGCCTGTTCGACGCGCTGGCGGGCCGTCAGCTCGTCCTCGACGGGGACTTCGAGGCGGGGGTCGGTGGAGCCGTGCGCACGCATCCGCTCGTACCAGCGGTAGAGCCGCAGCCAGGGGGTGCCGCAGGCGCGGATGGCGCCCCGGCGCCAGACCCGCTCGGCGGCCTCGCCCGCGGCCTGGGCGCCGACGGCGACGGCGAGCCGGTCCGTGAAGGCGTCCCGGGCCCGTTCGTCGAGGCCGGACCGCCCTTCGGCGACGTACGCCTGGCGCAGCCGGGCCGCGGCGGCGTCGACGTCGGCGGCGAGGCGGCGCTCGGGAGCGGTGCGTTCCTGGACGAACCGGGCCACGGACTCGCGCAGTTCGGGGACGCCCTCGCCGGTCAGGGCGGAGACGGCGAGGACGGTCGCGCCGGGTTCGCCGTGCTCGCCGAGTGCCACACCGTCCTCGTCGAGGAGGCGGCGCAGGTCGTCGAGGACGAGGTCGGCGGCCTCGGTGCCGAGCCGGTCGATCTGGTTGAGGACGACGAAGGTGACCTCGGCGTGCCCGGCGAGGGGTCGCAGGTAGCGCTCGTGGAGGGCCGCGTCGGCGTACTTCTCCGGGTCGACGACCCAGATCACGGCGTCGACGAGGCCGAGGACCCGGTCGACCTGGTCGCGGTGGGCGGTGAGGGCGGAGTCGTGGTCGGGCAGGTCGACGAGGACGAGCCCCTGGAGGTCGGCGTCGCCGGCGCCGCCCGCGAGGGGGCGGCGGCGCAGCCTGCTGGGGACCGCGAGCCGGTCGAGCAGTCCGGCGGCGCCGTCGGACCAGCTGAGCGCGATGGGTGCGGAGGTGGTGGGGCGGCGCAGTCCGGTCTCGGAGACGGGGACGCCGGCGAGGGCGTTGAAGAGCGTGGACTTCCCGCTCCCGGTGGCTCCGGCGACGGCGATCACGGTGTGCCGGGAGGAGAGCCGCTGGCGGGCGGCGGCCTCGTCGAGGACGCGTCCGGCCTCGGCGAGGGCCTCGCTCTCGACCCGGGTGCGGGAGAGCCCGACGAGCTCGTGGAGGGCGTCGAGGCGGCGGCGGAGGGGCCCGCCGTAGCTGCCGCCGAGGGGTGGCAGGGCGTCCTCCTCCTGCGGCCGGGGCACCTTCTCCTGCGCGGCGGCGGTCTTGTCGGCGGCCCGCTCGGCCGCGCGCCGCGCGATCAGCCCGTCGTCCCAGCGCGAGCGGCCGCGCTCCCGGTCGTCGTCCATCACGTCACTTCTCCTTCTGCAGTACGGAGAGCGCGGCGATCAGCTCCGCCTGCGGCTCGGGGGTCACGTCGAGGGCCTCCAGGGGGGCGAGGCGGCGGTCGCGCTCGGCGTGCAGGACGCGGTCGACGTACGAGAGGACGAGTTCGCCGCCCTTGTCGCGCAGCCGCAGGGCGGTCTGGGCGCCGAGGAGTTCGGCGAGGCGTTCGCCGGCGGCGCGGGCGCGGCGGCCGCCGAGGAGGGAGGCGGCGAGGAGCGCGGCGACGGTGTCGGGCTCGGGGACGGCGCCGGAGGAGCGGGAGCCGGAGAGACGGGAGCCGGAGAGGCGGTCGATGCCCCGTACCTCCTCCTCGGCCAGCTCCTCGAGCACGCGGCGCCAGCGGCGCGCCTCCACGCCGATCCGCTCCGCCGCCTCCCGGTCGCAGCCGGCCCTCGGCGGGCCGAGGGGCTCGGAGGCGGGTTCGCGGCGCCAGGCGTCCCGGACGTGCTCCTCGGCCGCGGAGACCGCGCAGTGGAGGAGGGCGGCGAGGGACTCGGTGAGGGCGTCCAGGAGCTCCTCGGCGGTGCTGTCGCGGGGGTAGGCGCGCCAGCGGGTGCGGGCGTCGCCGGCGAGGACGGCGCCGCGGCTGAGCTCCCTGCGCACCCGCTTGCCCTGCTCGCGGTACGCGGTCTCGACGACGCCGCCGAGCCGGACGGCGGCGGCGTACTGGGCGGCGACCGCGCCGGCCAGCTCGGGCAGCCGGGTGTCGAGGGAGTCGATGACCCCGGAGGCGGTCCGGTCGGCGGCCTGCTGGCGGGCGGCCGGGTCCTGGGCGCGGTGGGCGAGCCAGCCGCGCAGCTCGGCGACGGCGCTCTCGGGCAGCAGCCCGCTGCCGCCGCAGGTGGACTCGGGCAGCTCGGGGATGGTGAACCGGGGCACGTGGCCGAGACCGGCCTTGGCGAGCAGCGCCTCGTACTGCCGGGAGACCTCGCCGATGACCTGGTGGGGGACGCGGTCGAGGACGGTGACGAGGGTGACGTCGTACTCCTTGGCGGTACGGAGCAGGTGCCAGGGGACGGCGTCGGCGTACCGCGAGGCGGTGGTGACCATGACCCAGACGTCGGCGGCGCAGATCAACTCGGCGGCGAGGAGCCGGTTCTCGACGACGAGGGAGTCGATGTCGGGCGCGTCGAGCAGGGCGAGCCCCCGGGGCAGCGAGGAGGCCGTCTCGACGCGCAGCGCGTTCTCCTCGGGGGCGGGTTCGTCGACGGGGTGGTCCTCGTCGGCCTGGGGCAGCCAGACGCGGGTCAACTGCGGGAGCACCCGCAGGCCGGCGAACCAGTGGTGATCCTCGGGGTGGCAGACGAGCACGGGTGTCCGGGTGGTGGGCCTGAGCACTCCCGCCTCGCTGACGCGGCGCCCGACAAGGGAGTTGACGAGGGTGGACTTGCCGGCCCCGGTGGATCCGCCGACGACCGCGAGGAGCGGGGCGTCGGGGTCCTTCAGACGGGGCACCAGGTAGTCGTCGAGCTGGGCGAGCAACTCGGTCCGGGTCTGGCGGGCGCGGGGCGTGTCGGGGAGAGGCAGTGGGAGACGCACGGCGGCGACTCGGTCGCGCAGGGCGGAGAGTGCGTCGATCAGCTGAGGCCGTTCGTCCAAGGTCACCACATGCGAAGAATGCCCAATTTATGAGTGTTTTTGAAGCGTATGGGGACCCTGCGCGCCGAAGAGAAGGGCGGCGACCGGAAGGTCGGGCATAACGAGTGCACAACACCCGCCCCGAGCGACGTGAAAACCGCTGCGCGAATCGCACCTGCCTGCGATTATCGGTTCGCTTCACCGAACCTCCACATCGTGCCACGCAGGTGAAGCAACCGGGCCAAGGCGATCGGAGCCCTATCCTTGTCCCGGCAGGCACACCCCACCCACCAGGGGCTCCTGGCCACACGGCCACCACCCGGCCCCCGTAGCTCAGTGGATAGAGCAGGTGCCTTCTAAGCACTTGGCCGCAGGTTCGAGTCCTGCCGGGGGCGCAAGATCGAAGACCCTCCTTCGGGAGGGTCTTTTTGCTGGTCAGGGGTGGTTTTCGACCTAGGGCGAGGGTGCCGGGAAGGGCACCCCTGGTGGCTGGATCCGTCCGGCTGAATCCGGTCAGAGGCGGCCTCTGGCGGCTGTTTTCCCGAAAACTTCCCGAAGTTTCGGGGCCGCCCGCTGCCCTGCCTCACTCCGGTCCGCGTGCTCTTCGCTGCCGCCGGGTTCCTGGGTGGACGACAGCGAGCTGCCCCTCGACGCCGGCGGGGACCGCCACACCGAGGACGGTGGCCACGAACGAGAGGCCGATCGCCTCCAGCGGGCCGCGCAGCAGCGCGGCCAGGGACGGCTCGGCCGGCATGCCGGTCACCAGGGAGGTGACGGTGACGCCCAGTTGGGCACCGGAGAGCTGCACGGACGGCCCGCGGCGCACCCTCGGCGGCCCGCTCCAGCTCACCGCGCTCCACGGTGGTCAGGGAGAACTCCGCCGCGACGAAGACGGCACACGCGAGGGTGAGGGCGAGCGCGAGCAGAAGAGTCACCGTGCCACCCCGCTCCCCGGCTCGGCGCGTCAGGGCCGGCGGAGACGCGGCCTTCCACATCACTGTGAAGGAGAGGCAATCTCCGATCGAGAGCCCGCCCCTCCCCGCACGCCGCCGCCCGACCGGCGACTGCGATACTCCCCGTCGCCATCGCTCGTCGTCGATCACCAGGGGGAACGAATCGTGTCGGCATGGTTCGTCCGCATATCAAGCGTGCTCGCCTACGCGGCGGCGGCCGTCCTCGCCCTCTGGGCGACCGGCCTTCCGGCGGGCGTCCCCCTCCCGGTCCCCGGACTCGTACCGCTGGCCTGGACCGTGGTCGGTCTGGTGTGGCTGCGGGTGCTCGCACTGTGTCTCTGGTGGGCCGACGACAACTTCGGCTGGTTTCCGCAGTGGGGGGACGACGAGGCGTGGAGGACGTCGGCGGTCTCCCTGGAGAAGGGGCCTGCCCGGCCCTGCCGGAAGCGGCCCAGCCTGTTCCGGCGCCTGGCCTCGTACGAGTACGAAAGCATCCCGTGGGTCTTCCTGCGCCAGTCGCTCGTCTGGCTTCTCGTCGTGCTCGCTGTGGTGGCACTGGGCGGATTCAGCCGTGCCCACACCTCGCACCACGTCCGCTCCCTGGTACGGGCCGGGGCGGCGCACACGACGGCGACGGTGGTGAAGGTCGAGAACATCCACGAGCAGCGCAACGACGAGGACGAGGTGACGGGCTACAACGCCACCTTGGTCCTGACCGTACCGGGCGGTGAACAGGTCCGTATCGAGGACGCCTCCACCGCCGCGAGGCCCAAGCCGGGGAGCCGGGTGGACCTGTTGTGGGCTCCCACCGCACCGGAACTGGGCGGCGTGGTCGAGGAGGGGACGGACCTGGAGCGCTACCTGAACCGCACATGGGGAATCACCCTGTCCGGTCTGGCCTTCGGCCTCCTCCCCCTGCTCCTCGTACTGACCTGCATGCTCCCCACCGCGATCGGCGCGGACGCCGACAGCCTCCAGGAACAGGCGTGGTCCCCGCTGGACCAGACCGTCCACGCCGCCGCGATCACCGGCTTCCTGCTGCTCGTCCTGCCCTACCTCTCCGGCACGTTCACCGACGGCGGCGGCACTCTCGGAGCGGCCGGTCTCGGCCTGCTGGCCCTCTACATCGCCATGCCCGTCCGAGCCCTGATGACTTGAGCCACGCACACGGGGGATCGCGTCAGGGACTCGCCGCGGTGCGGGTGGTCGACAACTCCTGCATCAGCCTCGGAGCACCGGTGACGAGGATCTCTGCAAACGGCTCTGGCCGGAGTCCCGTGAAGGGCCAGGTCGCAGGAGTGGAGGTGGTGGGGCCCCGCTCCTCACTTCGCAGGCCGCTACCCCGCAGCCACAACCGGGCCGGCTGTGACCTGAGGAGCGTTGGGGAGCAGCGGCGCGAGGTTGTCCCTCACGAAGTCCGCCGCCCGCTTGATCGACTCTTCGGCCCCGGACCGGTCTTCGAAGACGCTGGTGGAGACCATCACTCCGTCCCCGGCGTCCACCCAGTAGTACGCCACGAAACCGGGGACCCGGCGCAGGAGAGGCACGAATCCCTCGTCCACTCGACGTCCCGCCTCGGCAGAGTCGGTCACTCCTTCGTAACGCCGAATCACTGCGTACATAGCTGATCTCCTCATGGATCCCAAGGCCACCTTGCACGCAACGACATACCCCCACCAAGCGGCTCTCGCTCGGTGGACCTCCGGAAACGACCTGAATAGGCGCACCAGTGAGCCAGACCGGCATCAGCTGTGGCCAGGACATTGGCGAACCAGGACTTCACGGAAGTCCGGTCAGAGCCGTTTGCAGGGCTCTGACCGCGATTCCGTGAAGGGCTTGGCGTGACAAAAAGTCTTGGCCGGCTGCTGGATCATGGCTATACGGGGAGACCGAAGGCCAGTCTGAGAACGGGGTGGGGATGGGCGTCAGCGATCTGGTGCGCGCCGAGCTGGCGCGGCACGATTGGACCGCGCTGAGCTGCGCCTGCGGTGACTCGGCAGAGCACTTGCCGCTGGTGTTCGAGACGCTTCTGACCGCCGAGAGCCCCCAGGACGCTCGCGGCTACGACCTGTCCGGGCATGTCGAGTACAGCTGCATCATCGCCGAGTGCACCGGGCCGGCGATCGGTGTCATCCTTGCGGCACTGGCGGGTGAGGTTTCGCCGGCGGTCAAGAGTCAGTTCCTGGAGACGCTGCTGTGTGCGGTCTACGGTTCGGGTTACGACGACGCGTCGCCTTCGGCGCGTGCGAAGGACGAGTTCCGGGCGATGGTGCGGGAGGGCTTCTGGCTACTCATGCAGGCCGGTCTTACCGGCAGTGCGCAGGACGCCGAGACGGTGGCCGACCTCTGCGAGTATTACGACCTCGGTGATCAGAAGTCGGCGCACTACCAGGCGCTGCTGCGAGAGCGCGTACGAGCGAAGACCAAGCGCCGAGTGGCGCGCCGATAGCGGGGCGGGTCGGTTCCGGAGCAGGACGCGGATGCGGATGCGGATGCGGAGCAGTCGGAACGAGGCCCGGCCGTACATGGCTCTCTTGATCGTTTTGATCCGATTCACGTTTCCTTCAACCTTGTCTGAGCTCCATTCGAGAGTGAGGCCGGCAGTCACGGCGTCGAGGTCTTGGCGGAGGAAGCCGGCGAACGAGCGGACCGGGGTGGGAGCGTCCTGTTCTGCCTGGCGGATCCAGTCCGGCAGCAGGCCGCCGCGCCGACTGACCAGAAGGTCGCGGAAGCATCGGGCCAGGTCGCAGGCCCGGGCGATGTCCGGGCAGGCGACCCTGACGTCGAGCAGTTTCTCCACCTCCTGGTCCGTGAGCGTTTCGCGGGGGCGCATGATCCACGAGGTGATGCGGCGCGGGCTGGGGATGCCGGCGCGGACCGGCTCGACGGTACCTTCGCGGAGTTTGGCCAGGTGACGGCGGCGGACGACTTGGATGCTGCCGGTGTAGCCGCGCTCCCGGATCTCGTGGAACAGCCGGGTTCCGCTGGTGGATCCGGCGGTGAGCCGGCTGTTCAGGTAGGGCTTGGACGGCTCCAGGAGCCTGGCCTTGTGGATGCCGAAGTCCTTCGCGGAGGCGAGGAGTTCGTCCAGTGGGGTGGTCTTGAAGCGGCGCACGGTCTTGCGGTCCAGGCCGAGGTGGCGGGCGATGGCGCTGATCGTCCATTTCTGCTCCAGTAGCCGGTGGACGTCCGCGTAGCGGGCACGGGTGCGCTCGACGAGTGGCGTACGGGGCAGTGCCGGCACCGGCAGATCGATCACCGGATGCTCGGGCGTTGGCTCCTCCTGCTCTGCGTGTTTGCGTAGGCAGAAGCGGTGCTGGTGGCAGGTCTCCTCGACGGCGGCCGCGAGGTTCTGGAGCAGAGGCCACCTGTCTGCCACCTCGACCGCGTCGGGGGCCGCTTCCTTGATCGCCCAGGTGTAGGCGGTGGTGCGGTCCGGCCGGTACAGGGCGCCTCCAGGCGGTTGAGGTTCTGGGCGGTCGTCCAACGTGGCGTGGCCACGGGGGTGTATCCGGTTCCTTGGGCTTCTTCCCCGTCTGCCTCCGGCGAACTGGCACGGCGGAGGGCCCGGCCGCGACCGAGCCCCCTGCCCCGATGTCGCGGCCGCTCTCAGCTCCTGTCAGACACGGGTGTGATGATCGGCCCCATGGCTCCCTGGCTCGACGGCACCGACTTCGCCCGTTACGCGCTCATCCCCGAGGGGCTCCTCCCGGCCTGGGAAGGGGGCGAGGCCGAGAGGATCCTCGGCTGCCTGCGGGACGCGGACGCGAACCCGGGCGCGGAGCATTCCGTGGAGGCGCTGCGCGTCGAACTTCCCCCTTCCCGCTACCGCGTCCAGTCGCTGACCGTCGATCCCGACCCGAAGACCCGGTTCCGTCTGGAACGGCTGCTGCCCGCATGACCGGTCCGCCCTCCGGCGAGTGTGCGGAAGCTCTTGTTCGTACGGTCCGGGTCCCGAACGTGGACGAGCCGGGCCGCGAGGGAAGCCGTACGGTCGACGGTCGGGAGACACACGAGAGACGGGCAGGTACGGGCAGGTGAGCGGTGTGGACAGCGTACGGCCGGGTGGCGCGCGCCCGAGGCGGCGGCTGCTCGTCGCGGCCGCGGGGGTCGTAGGGGTCGTCGTCGTGGCCGTCGGCGCGTTCTGCCTTCTGACGGACAAGTGGCTGTCCGACTCCGTCAAGCAGGAGAAGGAGTGCTGCTGGGAGGGTTCTGCCCCGACGACGTGGCTTCGCCCGACGCCGAGCACCTCGCGTACTGCGTGAAGGTGTTCTCTCACGAGTACACGACGGGCACGACCCGGATCTATCTCCGCTCGACGATCGAACCGGGGCTCACACCACCCCCTGCCTCTTAGTCGCCATGCCGTGTGCCGCGTGATTGGCCCCGGACGCCCCGAAAACGCCCGAAGTCTCGGGTGGGCGGGGGCGCCTGGGTCCTCTTTCGCGTGCGGGTCGGAGTGTGGCCCGCGGCTGCCGCGGAGGCCTCGTCCTTCGGGCGGTCAGGGCTGGTGCCCGCGCGGCAGCTTCAGTGCTGCCAGTGCGCTGATCAGTGCGCCGGCCGTGACGAGCATCGCCGTCACGAAGACGGCGTGCGCGGCGGACCCGTCGTCGGCCGTGCCCAGGTACACGCTGCCGTAGGTCGCCACCCCGAGCACCTGGGCGACCTGGGCCGTGGTGGTCATCACGCCGCTGGCGTCCGCCGCGTCCCCGGGCTCGACCCGGGCCAGCGCCACCGTCAGCAGCGGGCTGGTGACGTAGCCCATGCCGATGCCGACCACCAGGTGCAGGGCCGGGAGTGCGCTGCCCCCGTGCCCGCCGGAGCTCATGGTGAAGCCGATGCCGAGGTACCCGACGGCGGCGACCACGCACGCGGTGGCGATCATCGGCCGGTGGAGGCGTTCGGGCACCTTCTGCCAGGTGAGACTGCCGGTGGCGACGCCGATCGCGAGCGGCGCGAACGTCAGGCCGGTACGGGTCGCGGACTCGCCCAGACCGGACTGCATGTGCTGAGAGAAGGCGAACAGGAAGCCTGCGTACCCCGCCATCGCGAAGAAGTTCGCGGCCGCCCCGGAGACCAGACCGGGCGTCCTCAGCACCCGGGCCGGAACCAGCGGCGCTCCCGCACGGCGCGCGACCGCGCGCTCCACCAGGGCGAACACGGTCAGTGCGGGGATCGAGGCGAGGAGGGAGACCTTCGTCCACAGCGGCCAGCCCTGCTCATGCCCCGTCACCAGCGGCACGACGAGCAGCAGGAGCGCGGCGGTCAGCGTGATCAGGCCGGGGAGGTCCAGGCCCTTGGGCTCCGGCGGCCTGCCCCGCGGCAGCAGCCGCATCCCGGCGATCACCAGGACCGCGCCCACCGGCACGTTGATCAGGAACACCGGCCGCCAGCCGGCGCCGAACAGATCCGCGCTGACGAGGAAGCCGCCCGCGACCTGGCCGACCACGACGCCGAGCCCGATGACGGCCGCGTACAGGCTCAGCGCCCGGCCCCGGGCGGCTCCTTCGAAGCGCAGCTGGATCATGCTGTAGACCTGCGGCATCGTCATCGCCGCGCCGACGCCCTGCACCACGCGCGCGCCGATCAGCGTCGCCGGGTCGGGCGCGAGCCCGCAGGCGAGCGAGGCCACGGTGAAGGTGACGAGGCCGGACAGGAACACGGCGCGGAAGCCGTTGCGGGCGCCGAGGCGGGCCCCGGTGACCAGCAGCGTGGCGTAGGCGATCGTGTAGCTGGAGACGATCAGCTGCAGCGCGGAGCCGGTGGTGCCGAGGTCGGTGCGGATGGTCGGTGTGGCGACGTTGACGATGGTCGAGTCGAGCAGGGCCATGAAGACCGCGCCCAACATCACGACCAGCATCCGGTTGTCCCGGCGACGGTGAGGGTGCTGGTGCTGGTGCTGGTGGTGGCGTACGGCGGGGGTCGGGGGTGACGGTTCGGTGACCGCGGGTCGGGGTGGGGTGGGCCGGGCCGTGGCGGGGCGGGGTGGGGTGGCTCGGCTCTGGGGTGGCTCGTTCATGGCGGTGATGATCCTGGTGGCCGTATTCGGGTACCAGGCGTCCAGTTGTCCTGGTACCGGGGGTATCTGGATGCGCTGCCGCGCCCTCCTGCACACTGGGTTCGTGACGTCCGCCGACCCCGCCTCCCCACCCGGTCCCGCAGGTGGCGGGGGCAAGCGGCGTTCCGAGCTGGGCGCTTTCCTCAGGCTCCGCCGGGAGCGCATCGCCCCGGAGAGCGTGGGCCTCTCCCGGGGCACCCGCCGGCGCACGCCCGGGCTGCGCCGCGAGGAGGTCGCGCAGCTCTCCGGCATCGGCGTCGCCTGGTACACCTGGCTCGAACAGGGCCGGCGGATCAATCCCAGCGTCCAGGTGCTCGACGCGATCGCCCGGACGCTGCGGCTCGACCGGACCGAGCGCGACCACCTCTACCGCCTGGCGGACGTCCCCGGCGTGCCGGTGGACGTGTCGGCGGGGGCGCCCCGGCCACCGGAGCACCAGACCATCCTGGACGCCCTGACCCCGCTCCCGGCGACCATCGTGACCGCGCGCTACGACGTGCTCGCCTTCAACGACGCGTACGCGGCACTCGATCCGGGTCTCGTGCTGCTGCCGCCGCCGGACCGCAATGTGCTCCGGCACCTGTTCACCGCCGAGGAGCACCTGCAGCCGCTCGTCGACTGGGAGCGCGAGGTCTCCTTCATGGTCGCCCAGTTGCGGGCCGAGTCCGGCCGTCACCTGGACGACCCGCACTGGACCGGGTTCGTCCGGCAGCTGTCCGAGCGGAGCGCGCGCTTCGCCGAGATGTGGGCCAGGCACGAGGTCGCCTCGTCGGTCACCCGCCGCAAGTCCTTCTGGACCGTCGACGGCGACCGGCTCGGCCTGGTCGCGACGGGCTGCGCGATGGCCTCCGCCCCCGACACCAGGATGTGGATCTACACGCCCGACGACGAGGAGACGGAGCGGCTGCTCGGCGAACTCGTCGCCCGTTACCAGGAGACGGGCCCCGCCGGGTTGTTGGAGCAGGGCGCCCGGACCGGCCGCGGCCGGCGGTCCGCTCGCTGACGCTCCGGTGAGCCTCGTGTGCGGTGCGGCGATCACGAGGCTCCGGCGTCACGAGCTCGGGTTCGTGCTGGTGGACGGCGTGTCCCCCGTTCTGGCCGGGTTCGTGGCGCGGGGACGGTTCGGTCCCGGGTCCTTCCTCGGCTGAGCGGAGGTGTCACCGGGGGCGCTGGTGGGGTACGGGTGGGAGGTGGTGTTCTTCGGGGAGTCGGCCGTGACCGTCGTCCACGCGTGTGTACGGGACGGACTGGGCGGACGGGACAGGCAGGACGGGCAGGACGGGCAGGACCAGCGGGGCGGGCCGGACCGGTGGGGTGGCCCGGACGGGTGGGGTGGCAGTCCCACGGCCGTCCTGGACGACGGGCCGTTCGGCGAGAACGAGCGGCGGCGGGTGCCCGGGGCGGCGGGAGCCTCGCACGCTGTCTTCGTCACGCGCGAGGGCGAACGGGACGGGCGTCCCGCCTTCTCCCTCCGGTTCTTCACCTCCGAGGGGGAGTTGCCCTCCTGCGGGCACGGCACGATCGCCGCCCTCGGCTTCCTCGCCGCGCGGGCCGCCACCGACACGTACGAGGCGTCCCTCCGCGTCGCGGGCCGTACGTTCGCCGGCCGGGCCGTACGGAAGGGGCCGTACGCCGAGGCCGACTTCGCCTACGGGTCCGTGGAGCTCCGCGAGCCGACCGGGGCCGAGTCCGCGCTCGTCCTGCCGGCCCTCGGCCTGGACCCGGACGCGCTCGGGCCGGGGCCGCGGGTCGCCTCCGTCGGGCGGCCGCGCCTGCTGGTCCCGGTGGCCTCCCGGTCCGTACTCGCCGCCCTCGCCCCGGACATGGGCCGGCTCCGCGCCGCCTGCGACCGCCTCGGTCTCCTGGGCTGTTACGCGTACTCCGCGCCGTCGCCCTCGGGTCGGCTCGCGGCCCGGATGTTCGCCCCGTCGATCGGCGTCCCGGAGGACATCGCCAACGCCAACAGCACGGCCTGCCTCGCCGCCCACCTCGCCGGTCGGGGCATCGACCGCATCGCGGTCGACATGGGGGATTCCCTCGGCAGCCCCGCCACCATCGGCGCCACGACCCAGGCCGGTCCGTCCGGTCCGGTGGTACGGCTGGGCGGTGGCGTCCTGGTCAGGCGCCCGGGCCACCGTCCGTAGGACCTTCGGTCTCCCTCGCCCACCGGCCGCTCCAGGCCTCCAACGGGGCCAGTGCATCGACGAGTTCCGCGCCCAGGGGGGTGAGCCGGTACTCGTCGTCCGCGCGGGTGAGCAGCCGGGCCTCGGACAGCTCGTCGAGGCGGGTGCTGAGCACGCTGGAGGACATGCGCTCGCAGCGGCGCTGGAGCTCGCGGAAGCCGGCCGGGGCCTGGCTCAGTTCCCACAGGACGCGCAGGGCCCAGCGGCGTCCGAGCAGGTCGAGCGCGGCCATGACCGGGCGGCCGGACGCGGATCCCCGCACGGGCCGCCCCGGTACGGGCCGTGCGGGTACGGGCCGTGCGGGTACGGGGTGCTCCGGTACGGCCCGTCCGGATACGGGCCGCCCGGGCCGTGGTGTCGCCGCTCCGGTCTCTCCCACGCCACTCCTCCTCCTTGCGCTTCGCTTTCAGAAGCATCATAGTGGCGCTTCTGAAAACGAAGCAGGAGGTGCAGCAGATGCCCCGCATCGAACCGCTCGTCCCCCCGTACTCCCCCGCCGTCGACCGGGCCCTGCGCCGCTGGATGCCGCCCGGCGTACCCCACGAGCCGCTCCGACTCTTCCGGGTCCTGCACCGCAACCCCGAGCTGGCCTCCCGCATGTTCACCCTGGGCGCCGGGCTCCTCGGCCACGGGCTCCTCCCCGCCGCCGACCGCGAGTTCGTCATCGCCCGGGTGACCGCGCGCAGCGGCTGCGCCTACGAGTGGGGCGTCCACGCCGCGACCCTCGCCCCGCGGGCAGGGCTCGGCCCCGAACAGCTCCGCGCGACCACGGACGTGGACAGGGGCGTGAGGCCCGCCTCCCTGACCGGGCGTCACGCCGCCCTCCTCGCCGCCGTCGACGAACTGCACGACACCGCGCGCCTCTCCGAGCCCGCCTGGGATGCCCTCCGCGCCCACTACGAGGACGCCCAACTGCTGGAGTTCCTCGTCCTGGCCGGCTGGTACCGGACCATCAGCTACCTGGCCAACGGGCTCCTGCTGGAGGAGGAGCCCTGGGCCGAGCCGTTCCCCGTCGCCCCGTGACCGGCGCCGGGCTCAGCCGACGGCGCGCAGGGCCCTCAGCAGGTGCCGCAGGGCCGGTCCCGGCGGGCCCGGCCGGACGGCCAGCGAGGTGGTGACGGTGAGTCCGGCCAGCGGGCGCACCGCGACCCTGGGGACCCTCGGCAGCCCCCGCACCTCGTAGAAGAGGGTCCACGACGGCTCCCGGGCCGTGCCGATCGCCGTGAGCGTGGCCTGGAGGTCGCTGAACGGCGGCCCCGGGACCGGCTGGACCCCGGCCGCCTCGAACGCGCCGGTGACCAGCGCGTGGAAGGGCGGGTTGTCCTCCCGGGGAGCGAGCCGCAGCGGGAGGCCGGCCAGCTGGTCCAGGCGCGGTTCCGGTTCGGCCGCGAGCGGGTGCCCCTCGGGCAGGGCGGCGTACAGCGGATCGCTCCACAGGGGGAGCAGGGTCAGGCCGGGTGCCGCCCCCGGCTCGTCCGGCAGCGCCCGTACGAGGGCCGCGTCCAGCTCTCCGTCGCGTACGGCCGCCAGGCGGCGGGCGACGGGCAGCCGGTGCAGGCGCACCTGCAACCGGGGTGCTCCGGCGGCGAGTTCGCCCAGGACGCGGTTGATCCGGTCCCCCGGGCCGTGGATGCCGCCCAGGCGCAGGATCCCGTCGTCGCCCGCCGCGGTGTCGGCGGCCACGCGCGCGGTGCGGTCGGCGGCCGCGAGCACGGCGTGCGCCTCGGGCAGCAGCCGCTCGCCCGCGGCGGAGAGCCGCACGCGCCGGGTGGTGCGCTCGAAGAGCTCCACGCCCCAGTCCCGTTCGAGTCGGCGGATCTGCTGGCTGACCGCCGACTGGACGATGCCGAGACGCTCGGCGGCCCTGCCGAAACCGCCCTCTTCCGCCACGGTCACGAAGTACCGCAGCTGTCGCAGCTCCACCGCCGCCCCTCCCCCGCATTCATCACGAACGGTGATCCCCGACGACTGCAACCGCCTGTGGTGCGGCCTCTCTTCCCCGGGTCGAATGGAATCCGATGCCGACCGAGAAGGAGCTGTGCACCATGTCCGAGAACCAGAAGGCGCTGGTCGTCCACGCCGAGGAGGCCGAACGGGTCGACCTCCCCCACGGCGGCGGTTTCCGCCTCCTCGCCGACGCCCGCGACACCGGCGGCGCGCTCGGCGCCAACCGCCTCTCCCTCGGCGAGGGGGCGGCCGGCGCCCCGCCGCACTTCCACGCGCGGTCGACCGAGCTGTTCTACGTACTGGACGGGGTCATGCGGTTCACCCTGGACGGCCGTACGGCGACCGTGGCCGCCGGCGGGCTGGTCTCCGTGCCGCCCGGGACGCCGCACTCCTTCGGCGCGGCCCCCGGCTCGACCGCGGAGCTGCTCGTGGTCCTGACCCCCGGCGTCGACCGCTTCGGCTACTTCCGGACGCTCGGCCGCGTCCAGCACGGCCTGGAGACGTTCGACGCGCTCCGGTCCGCGCAGGACCGCTACGACGTGCACTTCCTCTGAGGCCGGTCCACGAGGGGGTTGCGCAGGGGGATCCACTCGTCCCGGTCCACGCCTCGCAGGCGCATCAGGGTGAGGGCCTTGACCCGGATCTCCGGGGCGAAGAGGGCCGCCCGGTCGGCGCGGTTCTCCGGGGTCGCCGGCAGGTCGTCGTAGGCGCGGTCGGCCGCGGCGGCGACGACCGCCCAGAGCCGGGCCCCGGCGGCCCGGTCGCGGTCGGCGAGGGCGGAGACCAGGGTCCCGAAGGCGGTTCCGAAGAGGTGGCCGAAAAGCATCGTACGGAGTACGGCCGGGTCGTCGTCGATCACCCGCCCGCCGACCGGAGCGGCGTCGAAACCGTGCCGGGCGAGACGGGCCGGGCTCAGCCGGACGTCGGCGAGGTCCCGGTAGACCAGCCGGCGGGGCCGGGCGTGCGCGTCGAGCACGACCAGGAGGTTCTGCCCGTGGGCGGCGGGGGCGACGCCCCGGCTCAGGAGGCGGACCAGCGGCGGGACCGCGAGGCCGGCGAAGGCGGCCAGCCAGTCGGTGCCCGCGTCCGGAGCGTCGGCGGACGCCAGGAGCGTCCGGATCAGGGGCGGCCCGTCGCCGGCGGGGCGGGCGGCGAGCGCCGCCACCGGCACGACCGTCTCCCCCGCCCGCAGGCCCGCGGCGGCGGACGGGGACTCGCGGAGCAGCACGGCGAGGTCGCCGCTGGGCTCGCCGCGCACGAGCGCGGAGGCGCCGGCGAGGTTGCGGGTGATCCGCAGCGTGTCCGCCAGGTCGGCCACGACGTGCGCGAGGAGGTCCGAGAGCGGCGCGCTGTTCTCGACGCCGCTCGCCGAGATGTCACGGATCGCGCTGGTCATCCGCGTGGACAGCGCCGTCTTCAGGTGCGGTCCGCCGTCGAGCGGCGCGAGGGTCCGTACGCTCATCAGCGGCCGGGCGGGGATCGCTCCGGTGGCGAACGGCCGGTGCCCGAGCCCCGGCAGGACGTGCTTGCTCTGCCAGGGGTGCACGGGCAGCAGCAGCCGGTCGCCGTCCCGCAGCCGCTCCGGCCACGCGCCCGCGACCCGGCACCGGTCGGCGGGGACCGCCACCAGGTCGAGTCCGACGACCGGACGGTGCTCGGGGGCGTACGCGAGCTGCTCGGCCACGGAGAGCCCGGGGCGGCTGCGGCAGGAGGGGTGGTACGGGTGCCCGTCGACGATGCTCTGCTCGACGTACGCGAGCGGGTCGCCGCCGCCGGGGCCGGAGGCCGTCGCCCCCGCCCGGGACAGTGCCAGGGAGGCGACTCCGTGGGCCAGGTCCGTGACCAGGGGAGCGGCGCCCGGGAGGTCTAGTGCGGCGAGGAGGGCGGCCGGGTGGTCGTGGGCGCGGTCGTCGAGCCGTACGGTCGTGTCCTCGCCGGGAACGACCAGGTCGTACGGGAGCCGGGGCGGGCCGCTCAGGACGCGCCCGTCGGCGAGACGCACCCGGCCGGCGTCCCCGTCGCGCTCCGCCACCCCCGGCAGCGGCTCGTGCAGCAGCGCGCGCCACAGCCGGGCGAGGACCGCCGCCCGGGCCGGGGCCAGCTCCTGCCGGTAGGCGGGGAGGAGCCGGGGAGCCACGTCCGCCAGCTCGGCGGCGACGGCCGCCTCGGCCGCCTCGGCCGCCTCGGCCGCCTCCGCCGCGAGAGCGGTCCCGGTGGCGGGGGCCGTCCCAGAAGCGGAGGCCTTCGCGGCGACGGCCGCCTCGGGGGCGCGCGGCGCGTGTCGTGCGCTCGTATCGTGATCCGGAGCGGAGTGCATGAAGGCTCACTACCCTGCGCAGGATGTCCCTATCGGTGGATGATCCGTCGGGGACCGGGTGGAAGGCGCTGTCGTGAGTGAAGCCAAGGGCGTGGCCGACGCCCTCTCCGCCACCGCCCTCCTCAACTGCCTGATCCGGGAGGTGGCCGAGACCGGGCCGCACACGGATCCGGACCACGCCGTGCACCGGCTCCCGGCGACCGGTCGGCTGCTTCGGGTGCGGGCCGGCCGCCGGCCCGCCGACCCGTGCGTCCGCACCGACGGCGGCTGGCTCCCGTTGACCTTCGAGGCCCTCGTGGCGCTGACCGCCGACGAGCTGGGCCGGCGCACCGGCGTCACCAACAGGACCGTCCTCGGCGAGATGACCGACAGCAGGGACGTCGTCGCGGCGCTGCAGGACGCGCGCGCGTCCGCGTGCCCGCCGGAGGACCCGTACCTGCGGTCGGAGCAGGCGCTGCTGGCGGGCCACCGGTACCACCCGGCGCCGAAGTCGCGCGGGGCGGGCGCCCCGGAGAGCTGGCTGCCGTACGCGCCGGAGGCGTACGCCCGGTTCCCGCTGGAGCTCCTCGGCGTCCGGGCCGACGTGGTCGCGGAGGACGGCGACCTGTCGCTCCTGGACGTCCTGGGCACGGAGGCGCCCGAGGGCTACGTCGTCCTTCCCATCCACCCCTGGGAGCTGGACCTGCTCCACGAGAGCACGCTGCCCGCGTTCCGTGACGGGCGGCTGCTGCGGCTCGGTCCCGGCGCGCCACGGGCGGGCCTGGCCGTGCCGACGTCCTCCGTGCGGACGGTCTACCTGCCGGAGGCCGACCTCTTCTGCAAGTTCAGCCTGGACGTGCGGATCACCAATGGGAACCGCCGTCTGGAGCTGCGCGACCTGCTGTGGCTGCGGACGGTCGCCGACCTCCTCGCGCCCGTCCTCGACCCCTTCCCCGCCGCGACGTTCCTCGCCGACCGGGGTTACCGCACCGCCGACCTCGGCGGGCAGCACGCCTACGAGGGCTTCGCGGTGATCGCCCGCGAGGGCCTGCGGCCGCATCTGCTGCCGGGGGTGACGCCGCTGCTCGCGGCGGGCATCGGCGAGGGCTTCCCCGGCAACCCGGTCGACGGGCTGACGCCGGAGCGGGCGCTCGCGTGGTGGCGGCGCTACCTCGACCTGCTCGTGCCGCCGGTGCTGCACGCCTGGCGGGCGCACGGCCTGGTCCTGGAGTGCCATCTGCAGAACGTCCTGGTGGGCGTGGACGCCACCGGCCTGCCGGCGCAGGTGGTCTTCCGCGACCACGAGGGCGTACGGATCGTCGCCGAGCGGCACCGCGGGCTCCTGGACCGGCACGGGCCGCGGGGGCCCGCCCCGGCCCTGGACGCGGCGCACGGCTGGGAGCGGCTGGCGTACTGCCTGGTGACGAACAACCTCTCCGAGATCGCCGGCGCCCTCACCGACCGCCACCCGGGGCTGGCCGGCGAACTGTGGCCCCTGGCCCGGGCGGTGTTCGCCGGGTACGCGGCGGAGCACGGCGGCCCGGCGGAGGTCTCCGCGCTGCTCGACTCGCCGCACGTGCCCGCGAAGACCAACCTTCTGCTGCGCTGGCTCGACGTGGACGGCGCCGACGCCCGCTACGTGCCGATGGCCAATCCGCTGCGGCCGCCCTCCCGGGGAGAGCTCAGCGCACGGGGCGGTTCAGCCTGACCCGTACGAGGGTGGTGTCCACGTCGCTGTCGACGAGGCGGCCGTTCGTGTCGAAGGCCTCCGGGCCGTCCGTCATCCCGAAGTCGTTGTCGTTGAGCAGGACGAGGGTCGAGGAGCCTTCGACGGCGACGCCCTCGATCTTGCCGGGGACGCCCTCGACCGTGCCGAGGTCGATCACGAGGCGCTTGTCGAGGACCGGGACCCGGGCCGCGGCCGTGTCGTCGAGCTGTTCCAGGGTGGGGCCGGCGGCGGTGTCCCAGGTGGTGCCGAGGATGTCGGAGCCGCGGCGGAGGCGGACCTCGTAGAGGCGGGCGGCCTTGTCGGTGCGCTCCTGGACGAGGAGGCGGTCGCCGCCGACGGCGACGAGCGCGGAGAGCTTCAGCTCGGAGGTCTTGGTCTGGCCGGGCTCGACGACGCCGACGGGGTCGAAGCGGTAGGCGTACTCGGCGGTGACCCGGTTCTCGCGGGGCGAGAAGCGCAGCAGGCGGGTGGTGCGGGAGTTCTCGCCGGAGACCTTGTCGGGGTTGAGCAGCGGGCTCTGCAGGCCGAGGACGAGGTCGCCGTCGGGCAGCAGCGCGAGGCCCTCGAAGCCGCGGTTGACCTTGCGCTGAAGGAAGATCGACGGGAGCGACTCGACGACGGGGTAGTCGGTGCCGGTCAGGCCGAGACCCTCGGGGACGTGGCGGGCGAGGACCCGGCCCTGCGCGGAGACGTGCACGAGCGAGGGCCCGTACTCGTCGACCAGCCAGAAGCCGCCGTCCCGGTCGCGGACGAGGCCCTCGGTGTCCAGGCCGTTCGGGTCGTACGCGAGCGGGGTGGAGGCGTCGTACGAGTACGGGGCCTCGTCGCGGCCGGGCTGGTTGGGCAGGCCGGTGACGGGGGCGCCGGAAGTGGTGGTGAGCGGGATGGACTTCAGGACCTGGATCCGGTCGCCGACGGTGCGGATCTTCACGATGGCCGGGTCGAAGCCGGGCACGGGGAAGGTGCGCCGCTTGTCCTTGCCGACGGCTATCTGGCCGTTGGGGCCCCGGTCGGTGACGGTCCAGTACTCGCCGCGCCGCCCGGCCGGGTACAGGTCGCTGCCGATGCCGCCGAGGTCGACGCCCCGGTCGTCGGCGACGCTGCCCGGCAGCAGGGCGTTGCTGAAGGCGGCCAGCGGGATGTCGGGCAGGGTCGCGGTGGAGACGACCCGGGCGGCGGGGCCGCCGTGGTGCGCCGGCGTGGCGTCGGCCGTCCCCACGACCACCGAGAGCGCGAGCGCGGCGGACAGCGGCAGGACCACGAGGGCGGGCCGGCGCAGGAGGCGCGGATTCATCAGAACTCCCTTGAGCACATGGAATGTCGCCGGTGAGGGCGGCCTCATGGTCCGGTCCTTCGCGCAACACGGGGCGACGGGTTCGCGACGGCGGGGCGAGTCCTGGGTGAACGCGCGTCTCCGTGCGCCCCGCTCCGTACCGGTCGAAGGCCGGCGCCGCCCCAGTTCTCCAGCTTGCCGGGGATGTCGTTGACGAGCCAGGTGCGGGCGGGGCTCAGGGTTCGTACGTTCCCTCGGGTCGCTGGTGGGCGCCGGGGACCTCGTTGCCCTCGGCGTCGGTGACCGTGGCGAAGAAGGACGTGGCCCAGACCGTGATGCGCCCCGGTTCGTGCGCCGTCTCGAAGGGGTGGTCGTCCCAGCGCCCGTACGAGGTGACCGTGACCCGCTCGCCGGGGCGCAGCCAGTAGTCCTGGCCGAACGGTTCGAGCCAGAGCTCCAGGAGTTCGCCGCCGTCGTTCCGTATCGGCAGGGGGACGGGGTTGCCGAGCCGCTGGATCGCCTCGTGGCCGAAGTCCCCGGCGTGGGGCATGTTCGCGAGGAGCGGGGCGGTGATCCGCTCGGCCGGGGTGGGCTGCCGGTGCTGTCGGTCCTGGTTCCGCTTGTCACGTCTCCACATGGCCCCGATTGTCTCCCCGGCGCTCGGCCGGCCCCCTACCGCCCTTACCGCCGCAGCAGGTTCGCGCCCACGTCCTCCGGGACGGCCTCCCGGACGGGGGTGCTGTCGGGGCCCGGGCGGTGCATGCCGGGGATCGGGACCGCATCCGTGCGGTGGAGGAGGACGGTGCCCTCCCGGTGCCAGACCGTCGTGTAGCCGTGGGTGAGGAGGAGCGCGACCCGCTGCCGCTGTTCCTCGACGGAGGCGAAGGGGAAGGTCCGGTCGTTCGTCCGGAGGAGGACCCAGTCGGCGCCGCGTGGCGTCCCGTCGACGATGACCACGTCCGTACGGGCGGTCAGGCGGGGCGCGACGGTGTTGTCGGCCTCGACCGTCGCGCCGTCGGGGATGAGCGCGGCGGCCGTGGCGAGGGGCCGTTTGTCCGGGGAGGGCCGCCAGGAGTCCGGCCGGACGAGGAGAGCGAGGCCGAGGACGACGGCCGCGGCGGAGGAGAGGACGAGCGCGGTGACCGCCCAAGGGCGGATCCCACGCCGCTCGCGCAGCCTCGCAAGCGTCTCCAGGGCCGCCGTCAGGAGGATCGGCCAGAGGAAGGCGTCGTAGTGGTTGATCACCGGCCAGTGGTTGGGGTTGTCGGAGAGGACGCGTTCCGCGAGGAGGGGGACGGCGAGCAGGAAGGTCGGGGAGCCGAGCGGGAGCAGGGCGAGGGTGCCGAGGATCCAGGCCACCATGGCGACCTTGACGAAGGGGGTCGCGGCGACCTGGGGCAGGATCCAGGGGGCGGTGAGGACGTGGGCCAGGGCGTCCGCCGGGTCGGCGCCGAGGCGTCCGTACGACCAGTAGTAGCCCTCGGGGCCGCCCATCGCCGGCAGGAACCAGGAGATCACGAGGGCGGAGACGAGCGGTCCGGCCAGGGCGAGCGCGACGCCCGTGGCGCGGCCGGCCCGGTGGCCGGCGCGGTGGGCGCGGACCGCGAGGACGAGGCCGTACGCGCCGACGACGAGGCCCATGTCCTCCTTGGCGGTGCACAGCAGGGCCGCCCAGAAGGCGGCGGCGCCGTACCGGTGGGCGAGTCCGCGCTCCAGCATGAGCAGGGTGAACGGCACGGCGAAGGCGACCTCGTGGAAGCCGTTGTAGGCGGAGCCGAGGAGCGGCCAGCCCAGCGCGTACACGAGTCCGCCGAGGTCGGCGGCGCGGCGCCCCACGCGGGGCGGCGCGTCCTGGAAGGCGTGCCGGGCGATGCGCCGGACCACCGGCACGCCCGCCGCGAACAGCGCGGCCTGGGCGAGGATCAGCGTCCGCGGGTCGTCCCACAGCAGGTAGAGCGGGGCGAGGAGGGCGAGCGCGGGCGTGAAGTGGTCGCCGAGGAGCGAGAAGCCGGGCGGGAATGCGTGGTGGACGTTCTTGATCGGCGACCTGGGGAGCTCGCCGTGTGCGTAGGCCCGCACGGCCTGGTCGAAGATGCCGAGGTCGAAGCCCGTGGCCCGCAGGGCCGTCCAGGACTGCAGCCCGAGGCCCGCGCAGACGAGGAGGCAGAGGGCGGTGAGGGCGAGGCCCCGGCCCCTGCCCCGCGCCCAGTCCCGGCCCCTGCCCCGCGTCCAGTGCCGGCCCCTGTCCCGTGCCTTGCCCCGCGTCCAGCCCCGTGCCTTGCCCCGCGTCCAGTCCCGCCTCCAGTCCCGGGCCCTGTCCCGCGTCCGGTCCCGTGTCCACCGTGGTCCCGAAGGCGCCGCCGAGTCCCCTTCGTCGGCCGGACGCGGGCGCGGCACGAGGCCGGTGCTCTCGCCGGACGGGCGGGTCGACGGATGCGGCGGTGTGTTCCCCATGATCACGACAGTACGTTGCGTGCGTGGGGGCGCCGGAAGGAAGAATCGCACCATGGTGATCTCCGCGCGCGCCCTCAACCGCTCCACTCTCCACCGGCAGTTGCTCCTGGAGCGCGCGCCGCTCGGTGTCACGGACGCCGTCCGGCGGGTGGTGGGTCTTCAGGCGCAGCATCCCGGCTCGCCCTACGTGGCCCTGTGGAACAGGGTCGCGGACTTCGACCCGGAGCAGCTCGACGGGGCCTTGCACCGCTTCGAGTTGGTCAGGTCGACGCTGATGCGGCTCACGCTGCACCTGGTGCACGCCGAGGACTACCGGGCCTTCCGGGAGGGCATGGAGCCGACGCTGCGCGGTTCGCGGCTGCACGATCCGCGGTTCACGGCGGCGGGGTTCACGGCCGCCGACGCCGACGCGCTGCTGCCCGGCCTCCTGGCGTACGCCGGGAGCGCGCGGACCGGGGCCGAGCTGCGGAGGCACCTCGAGGAGGGCCGGGGCGGGCCGGTGGAGGCCGTCGTCTGGCGGATGGTGCGGCAGTACGCGCCGCTGTGGCATGCGCCGACGGGCCCGCCGTGGTCGTTCGGCACCGCGCAGTCCTTCGTCACGGCGGCCGAACTGCCGTCGCTCGCCGACCCGGAGGCGTCCGCCGCCGGTCTCGCCGCCCTGGTCCGGCGCTGTCTGGAGGGCTTCGGGCCCGCGTCCGTGGCGGACGTGGCGCAGTTCACGACGGCCCCGCGCCGCCTGGTGCGGGAGGCGGTGAAGTCCCTGGAGGGGGAGCTGGACCGCCTGGAGGGGGCCGACGGGACGGTGCTGTACGACGTGCCGGGGGCGGTGCGGCCCGGCGAGGACGTCCCGGCGCCGCCCCGGCTGATGGCGATGTGGGACAACGTCCTGCTGGCCTACGCGGACCGCGGCCGGATCATCCCGCCCGCGTACCGCGGGCACGTCATCCGCGTGAACGGCGACACGCTTCCGGCGCTCCTCGTCGACGGGTACGTGGCCGGCGTGTGGCGGCCGGTCGACGGCGGGATCGAGGCGAGCGCCTTCCACCCGCTGACGGCCGGCGACTGGGAGGGGCTCGCGGCCGAGGCGGCGGCCCTGGGGACGCTGCTCGCCGACCGCGATCCGCGGGTGTACGGGCGGTACGACCACTGGTGGGCGAAGGGCCTGCCGTCGGTCGAGACCCGGGTCCTGCCCCGCTGACGCTCCCCCTCACCCATTGCCAGCCACCCTGAACGCACATATCTTCGAGCCGACACCTACGGACCGGGATGCTCGTCAGTCCCGGGGCGGTCCGCCGTTCACGGGCCGGACGGCGGGGAGCGACCCCCTGGAGGACTCCAGGGCGCTGGACGCCGGGCGTACGGGATATCCGTATCCACGTACCCGCAGGAGCTGAGCAGCACATGAGCAAGCACGTCCTCGCCCAGAACCAGTACGGCAAGGCCGAGAACCGCATCGTCACCGTCACCCGCAAGGGCAACGACGGCGCGTGGCACGAGATCCGCGACCTGAACGTGTCGGTGGCCCTGCGCGGTGAGTACCGCGACGTCCATCTGACCGGCGACAACGGCAACTGTCTGCCGACCGACACCACGAAGAACACGGTCTACGCCTTCGCCAAGGAGCACGGCGTCGACTCCCCCGAGGCCTTCGGCATCCTCCTCGCCCAGCACTTCGTGTCCTCGCAGGCCGTGATCCACGAGGCGCAGATCCGGGTCGAGGAGTACGCCTGGGAGCGGATCTCGGTGCCGTCGCGCAAGGAGCAGCACTCCTTCGCGCGCAAGGGGCAGGAGGTCCGCACGGCGCAGATCACGTACTCGGAGACCACCGGGCTCCAGGTCCTGTCGGGCCTCAAGGAGCTGACGGTGATGAACTCGACGAACTCCGAGTTCCACGGCTTCATCAAGGACGAGTACACGACGCTCCAGGAGGCGTACGACCGCATCCTGGCCACCAAGGTCACCGCCCGCTGGGCGAACTCGGCCTCGGCGGCGGCAAACGCGGAGCACGACTGGGACGCCTCGTACGCAAAGGTGCGGCGCCACATGCTGGAGGCGTTCGCGGAGACGTACAGCTACTCGCTCCAGCAGACCCTGCACGCGATGGCGGACCGGGTCCTGGACCACGTCTCCACGGTCAACGAGGTCCGGCTCAACCTGCCGAACAAGCACCACTTCCTGGTGGACCTGGAGCCGTTCGGGCTGAAGAACGACAACGAGGTGTACTTCGCGGCCGACCGGATGTACGGCCTGATCGAGGGCACCGTCCACCGTCAGGGCGTCCAGCCGGTGATCGCGACCAGCGACTGGATCACCGCCTGAGCCCACTCAGCGGAGCCCGGCCGCCGTCTCCACTCCCAGCCACACGGCTCCGAGTCCGGCGGCCAGGCTCCCCGTCACGTTCAGCGCCGCGTAGCCCTTCGCCCCGTTCTCGTACAGCCGGAACGTCTCGTACGAGAAGGTGGAGTACGTGGTCAGCGCCCCGCACAGGCCCGTGCCGAGGAGCAGCTGCGCCTGCGCCGAGGCGACGCCGGTCAGGAGTCCGAGGACGAACGAGCCCACGACGTTGACGGTGAAGGTGCCCCACGGGAAGACCGAGTCGTGGCGCGCCTGGACCGCGCGGTCGGTGAGGTAGCGCAGGGGCGCGCCGACGGCGGCGCCCGCCACGACGAGCAGCCAGTTCACGCGCGCCTCCCCCGGCTCCGCACGACCGCCCGGGCGAGGGCGACGCCCGCCCCCACGGCGGCGAGGGCGGCGAGCAGGGTCCCGCCCAGGTAGAGCAGACCGCGCGCCGGATCGCCCGCGCCCAACAGGCGCTGGGTGTCGAGGCCGTACGTCGAGAAGGTGGTGAACCCCCCGCAGAAGCCCGTGCCGAGGAAGGGCCGGAGCAGCGGGTGGGGGGCGGTCGTGGCCTCGGTGAGCAGGACCATGAGGGCGCCGAGCAGCAGGCAGCCGGTGGCGTTGACCGTGAGGATCGTCCAGGGGAAGGCGCCGGCGGGGGTGGGCCGGGAGAGCGTGGCGCCGTAGCGCGCGGCCGCGCCGAGGGCGCCGCCGGCGGCGACCACCGCGACGACCGGCAGTTCCTTGCGCAGCCCCATGCGCCCCAGGTTACGAGAGCGGGGGCACCGGCTTCGCCGGGCCGGGTGAAGGCGAGGCGCACGGACGCGGATCCCGGCCTGGGGCATTAACCGGGATCCGGCCCGTGCAGCCTCGCTCTGCGATGGTCCGGCCACGCCGTGCGACGGGTCAAAGCCCGGCCGACGAATCTGTCACATCCCCCGCGGGGTATTCCGGAAGGCCGGGACATGGGTCCGCGGCGGGTGGTGGCGCCGCCTCTGACCTGCGGGGACACGGCGAGAGGTGGCCGGGTCACCATCCGGCGGCCGATTCGGGTGCCGGGTACACCTCGTCCTCGCGTGCGGGTCCGGGCGAGGGTGGTGGAGCAGCGGGAGGGAGCTGCGCAACCTGAGGGCAGGAGTGTCGTGAGTACATCCGTCGCAACCAAGCGCAGGGCCGTCACCGGGGCCGTCGCCCCGGCCGTGCCCCTGGGCGTCGTCAGGTCCTCCGGCGGCGCGGCCGACTCGCGCGAGGACGTCTACGCCGAGCTGTGTGCCGCGCTGTTCTCCGGCTTCCCGCGCCGCGACCAGCGCCTGAAGGCCGAGCAGTACCTGCACGGCCTGCTCACCGCGCAGGGCCGCAAGTCGATCCGCAACATCGCCGCCCAGATCGGCGGGCCGGCGGCCGAGCAGAGCCTGCACCACTTCGTCTCCAGCTCCACCTGGGACTGGCAGCCCATGCGGGCCGCGCTCGCCCGGTACCTGGAGCGGCACGGCTGCCCGCAGGCGTGGGTGGTGCGGCCGATGCCGATCCCGAAGGCCGGGGAGCACTCGGTGGGGGTGGACCGGCGCTTCGACCCGGAGCGCGGGCAGGTCTTCCACGGGCAGCAGGCGTTCGGTGTGTGGTTCGCGAGCGACGAGCTGAGCGTGCCGGTCAACTGGCGGCTCTTCCTGCCGGACCCCTGGGTGAACGACCGCACGCGGCGTGACCGCGCGGAGGTCCCCCAGGAGGCCGGCGAGGAGACCATGGAGGAGTGCGCGGTCGCCGCGGCGCTCGACACCGCCCGCTGGTCCGACGTCACCCGCAAGCCGGTGCTGCTCGACATCCGGGGCGGCGCGGGGCGGGCCGCCCTGACGCGGCTCGCCGGGGCGGGCGTGCCGGTGGTGGCCCGGATCAACCCGGGCTCGCGGCTCGCGATCGCCGACCGCTCGCTGCCGGGCTTCGGCGCGGGCCCGCTGTCCGCCGTCCAGATCCTGGAGTCGCTCAAGGGGCTGCGCCGGCCGGTGAGCTGGGTGGACACGGTGGCGGGCACCCGGACCTCGCGGACCTCGCTCGCGACGGCCGTCCGGGTCGCGCTGCCCGCGCCCGGCGGGGAGCGGATGCGTCCGCTGGTGCTGCTCGGCGAGTGGGACGACCCGCGCCGGGCCCCGGCCCGGGTGTGGATCAGCGATCTGACGAACTCCCCGGTCGGTTCGCTGGTGCGGATCACGAAGCTCGGCCGCCGGGTGGAGCGGGACTTCGCGGAGGTCGGCGAGGGGGCGGGCCTGCGGGACTTCGTGGGCCGTTCGTTCCGCGGCTGGCACCGTCACATCACGCTGGCGTCGGCGGCCCACGCGGTGACGGTCATGGCCGGCGGCTGGGACGCGGCGTACGACACGGGCTACGGCTCGCGGCGCTCGGCGAGCTGAGGGGCCCGGTTCTTCCGCGCCGCGTTCCGCCGCGCTCCGGCGGGCACGCCGCCCGGAGCGTCACGCACCGCGCTCCGGCGGGCCCGGCTGTCGGGCCGGGTCCGCCGTCACGCGCCCGCGGGCCAGGACCTCCCGGGTGCGCTGGAGGCGCAGCGCCAGCTGGACCTCCAGGACCTGCCCGGGCTTCTGCCACTCGGGGCCGAGGAGTTCGCCGATCCGTTCCAGGCGGCGGGAGACCGTGTTGGGGTGGACGTGGAGCGCCTCGGCCGCGATCGAGGGGCTGCCGCCGGAGGCGAAGTACGCCTCCAGGGTGTGGGTGAGGTCGGTGAACCGCTCGGCGTCGTAGTCCAGCACGGGTCCGATCGCCGACTCGACGAAGCCGTCGACGTCGTTGTCGTCGGAGAGCAGCAGCCCCAGGAAGCCGAGGTCCTGCACGGAGGCGGCCGAGCCGGTGCCGCCGAGCGCGCTCATCGCGTCCAGGCAGCGGTGGGCCTCCTGGTGTATTCGTCCGACGCCGTCCGGGCTCTGGGCGGGGCCGGCGGCGGCGACGGAGACGGGGTGCCCGAGCAGCGGGGACAGTTCGGCGGCGACGGCCTTGGCGGCGGCCGAGGCGTCGATGCCGGGGAGCAGCAGCACGATGCAGCCGCCCTGCACGGTCTTGAGGCCGGAGAGGCGGTACGCGTACGAGGACGCCCAGACCACCGCCCGGCCCTGCTCGCCGCCCTCGGGCCGGGCGAGCACGAGGACGTGCGGCCGGCGCAGGTCGACGCCGAGGCGGCGGGCCCGCTGGGCTATCTGCTGGGGGGCGTGCGGCGGGTCGGCGATGAGGTCGTCGAGGAGTTCGTCGCGGACGGGTCCTTCGGCGACGGCGGTGGAGCGGCGCATCAGGAGGAGGAAGGCGACGCACTGGGCGGCCAGTTCGAGGAGGCGTTCGTCCTCGCCGGTGAGTCCGCCGGCGGCGCGGATGACGAGGCCGCCGAGGTCCTCGGAGCCCGCGATGACCGGTGCGACCCAGGTGTCGTCGTCGGTGAGGACCGGGCGGCGCCGGGCGTGGGCGTCGAGGGAGGCCTTGGCGACGGCCTCCTCGTCCAGGCAGGGGATGTCTCCGGCGGAGGCGAGGGGCCGGCCGCCGGGGTCGCGGACCAGGACGGTGGCGTCGAGGGCGTCGGCGGCGGCCTTGGCCACGTTGCACAGGTCGCCGCCGGCGAGGACGAGGTTCATGATGCGGCCGTGGGCCTCGCTGACGTGCCGCATCCGGGCGAGGCTGGTGCGCACCCGGGAGCTGTCGCGCTCCAGTTCGGAGACCTCGGCGCGGGTGCGGTCGAGGAGGCCGGCCTTCTCGACGGCGAGGGCGGCGAGGTCGGCGAGGCCCGTGAGGAGTCCGATCTCCTCCGGGGTGTGGTGGCGGACGCGCCGGTCCGCCCCGTAGAGGGCGCCGACGACGGTGTCCCCGCTGCGCAGCGGGGCGGCCACGATGGCGTGGACGCCCTCGGCGCGCAGGGCGGATTCGGCGGCCTCGTCGAAGGCGGGTGCGTGGACGCCGGCGTCGAGGGAGCCGGAGGGGGCGAAGCGCTCGTCGGCGAGGTAGTCGGCGGTCCAGACGGGGCCGCCGTGGAGCTGGACGGCGCCGCCGAGTCCGTATCCCTCGGCGATCCGGAGGCCGGGGGTGAGGCGCGCGCCGGGGCCGGCCGCGGGGCGGGAGCCTTCGGAGGTGTGGACGTAGCTGGCGCCGTGCGGGCCGCGCAGGGTCACGTAGGCGAGGTCGAGGTCGAGGAGCCGCCGGGCGCGGCGGATGACGACGCGCAGCAGGCTGTCGAGGTCGTAGGAGAGGGTGAGGTCGCGGGCGGTGTCCGTGAGGGCGGCGAGGCCGGCCTCGCGGCGGGCGTCGCGCGCGCGTCCGGCGTGGACCGCGCCGGCGAGGTCCACGGCCCGCTCCAGGCGGTGGAGTTCCTCGCCGGCCAGTCCGGTCCGCCGGGCCTCGTCGAGGAGGGTGTCGAAGTGGGCGGGCGGGGCCTGCCGGGCGAGCAGTTCGAGGACCGTGAGCAGCGCGTCGGCACCACCGGCTCCGTCCGCGCCGTGCACTGTCATGGCCCTTGCTCCCGTGGTCGAGCGAAATCGGGCACCTGGGAGGAAACCCGTACTGCTCGCCGAAAGTAATTCGGCTTCGGGAGCCGGTCAACGGTGAGTTGCCGCACTTCATTCCCGCTGACGGGTGGTCACGCCACCGCCGCTCAGCCGACGGAGCCCGCCGGGACGAGCCGGGGGCGCGCGGGGCCGTACTGCGCCGTGCCGTACTGGGCGGGGACGTACGGGGCCGGGACGTGCCGGCTGGGGATGTACTGGGCGGGGATCCGGGGGCCGTACGCGGGGCGGCCGGTCGTGTCCCGCACGGCCAGGACCGAGCGCTGGAGCCGGCGGAGCCGCGCCGAGGGTTCCATGCCGCTCTCGCTCTTGAGGGCCGCGCGCAGCCGCTCGTAGACGAGGAGGGCCTCGTCGTGCCGGCCGCAGCGCAACAGGGCGACCATGAGGTGGGCGTGGAGGGGCTCGTTGGTGCGGTAGCGGGCGACGAGTCCGGTGAGTTCGGAGACGAGTTCGGCGTGCCGGCCGAGGCCCAGCTGTGCTTCCAGCCACTGGTCGAGGACGCTGAGCCGGGATGCCTCCAGGCGCTCGATCTCCCGGCGGAGCCGGGGGCCGGCGGCCACGCCCGCGTAGGGCTCGCCGCGCCACAGGGCGAGCGCCTCGCCGAGGCGGAGGGCGGCCCGGGACAGGTCGCCGGCTTCCATGGCCCGGTAGCCGGCGCCGGCCGCGCGCTCGAACTGCCAGACGTCGTTGGGGCCGCCGCCGGTGTCGAGGCGGTAGCCGCCGGGCTGGGAGACGAGGATCGCGTCGGCGCTGCGCCGGTCCGACCAGCCGGGGCGCGGCTCCGCCGGGGCGGCGTCGCGCAGGGCGCCCGCGATGAGGGTCCGCAGCTCGGCTATGTGCGCCTGCAGTTCGGCGCGGGCGCCGCGGGGGGCGCCGGACGGCCAGAGCTCCTCGGTCAGGACCGTCACGGGGACGACCTGGTCGGCGCTGGCCGTGAGCAGGGCGAGCAGCTGCCGGGGCGCGGCCGCCGTCGGGGTGATCGACACCCCGTTCTCACGTACCGACAATCCCCCCAGGATCCGGACGTCCACCTTGCCCCCTCAGTGCCTGTGCGGTGTCTGCGCGCGGATGACTCCCGATGATTAGAAAAGACCCCCGTAGTCATGTCAATAAGAAACCGGAGGGTACGGAATGACACCTTGAGATATCGGGGTGATTCACCCTCTTTGTCCGGTTATCTAGGAGTGGGGTTTCCGTCACTGGCGCAGATCTTGTGTATGCCGAGAGACTGTTTCCGGACTCGAAGGTACGCTTTTGAAGGACTCTTGCGGATGCGGAGGGGGCCGTCACCCACGAGTTCACGCCAGAAACCGGCACGGGGGTACGGTTTCCCTAGAGCACCGCGGCGGCGGTGAGCAGCCCGAACGCGAGGGTGATCAGAGCCGTACGGACGCGGTGGAAACCGTTCCAGCGCTTCTCGAAGGCGGCCCGGACCGCGGACGGATCGCCCGCCGGGTCGCCCGCCGGGGCCTTCTCCGACGCCGCGAGGGCCGTGTTGAGCGGGACGTTCCCGCCGACGGTCACCGCGTGGTTGAGGACCGCGGCCACGAGCCCCGCGAGGATCAACCACCTCTGCGCGTCCGTCCGTCCGTCGACGGGGACGAGGAACGCGGCGGCGGGGAAGGCGACCACCCCGAGGAAGACCGCGAGGAACACGGCCCTCGGCACGCACTCGTTGATCCGGCGCATCGCCGTGACGAACTCCGGGTCCGTCAGACGGCCGAGGGCGGGCATGATGCCGGTCTGGAAGATCAGCATGAAACCGGCGTAGAGCCCGGTGGTTCCGACGGCGAGGGCGAGCAGCAGAGTGGCCATGCTGCCATTCTGTCCCGCTGCCCGCCCCGCGCGTCAGCTGTAGGGATCTCCGGACTTCGACTCGCCTTCCCCGTACGGAACTTCACCCTGCCCGGGGCCGAGCAGTCCGGAGGCCTGCCGGATGGCGTCGGCCAGCTCGGTGACCACCGCCGAACCCGACCGGTCGGCGATCGCCCCGGCGCGGTCCGCGAGCGCCGGAAGACCGGGAGCACCCGGCAGGTCACCGCGGCGCAGGGCGTCCGCGAAGTAGGCGGCGATCGCGGTCAGCTGCAGGCTGTCGTGGCCTTCGCCCCAGATGTCCCCGGTCAGCGCGGCCGTCCCGAGGGTGCCGGAGCGCTCGTGCGGGGCCCGGGTGACCGGGTCGAGCCAGCGGACCGTCGCGGTGGCGAGCGGACCCGCGGCCCCCGAGCGGGTCTTGACCGCGTAGAGCGCGGTGACCGTGTGGCCGGCGCCGATCTCGCCGCCGTCCACCCGGTCGTTCCGGAAGTCGTCGTCGGCGACCGCCCTGTTCTCGTACCCGATGAGCCGGAACCTCTCGACGGTCCGCCGGTCGAAGGCGACCTGCGCCTTGGCGTCCCGGGCGCGCAGCTCGACGTGGGAGGGCAGCTGGTCGACGAAGACCTTCCGGGCCTGCGCCGGGGTGGAGACGTACGTGGTCTGCCCGTCGCCCTTGTCGGCGAGCCGCTCCATGAACGCGTCGCCGTACTCGCTGCCGACGCCCACGCCGAAGAGCGTGATGCCGTACTCCCTGCGCTCCTCGGCGATGCGGGCGAGGATCGGATCGGCCTCGGTGTCACCGGTGTTGGCGAGCGCGTCGGAGAGCAGCACCACCCGGTTGGTGGCGCCCTTGCGGTGGCCCTCGACGGCGACGTCGTAGCCGGTGCGGACGCCCGCCCCCACGTTGGTGGAGGAGCTCGTCGCGAGCGAGTCGACGACCTCGTGGATCCGGTCGCGGGCACCTCCGACGCGGGTCATGGGCAGCCGGGTCTCGGCCTCGTCGCTGAAGGTGACCAGCGCGATCGAGTCGTCGTCGCGCAACTGGTCGGCGAGCAGCCCGAGGGACTCCCTGACCAGGTCGAGCCGGCCCGGCTCGTCCATCGAGCCGGAGACGTCGACGACGAAGGTGAGGGCGGCGGGCGGGCGTTCGGCGTTCCGGTCCGCGCCCCGGGTGGCGAGCCCGACCCGGAGCAGGGACCAGCCGTCGGCGCCGGTGCGGGCGCCGTCGAGGGTCACGCTGAAGCCGTTGTCCTTCGGGCGCGGGTAGTCGGGCCGAAGCTGTTGACGAACTCCTCGGGACGCACGGTCGCGGGGTCGGGCAGCCGCCCCTCGGCGAGGGTGCGGCGGGCGTAGCCGTACGAGGCGGTGTCCACGTCCAGGGCGAAGGTGGACAGGTAGTCGGGGGCGGGCGTCGGGGAACGCTGCTCGCCCTCCTGGGGCGCGGCCGTCCCGGTGCGCGCGCCGCCGGGGACCGCGCCGCGCTCCTTGGAGTCCCGGGCGCTCGTGTGTTCGGAGCCCGCGCTGCATCCGCCGACGGCGAGTCCGGCCGCGAGCAGGGCCGCGACGACGGCCGGGAACCGCGTCCCGCGCCGCCGGGCCCGCCCCTCGTTCTGTCGTTCCATCTCATCTCCCCCTTGTCTTCGGGCACTTGTGAATGTGACGAACGGGAGGCCCGGGCGGAGCCGTCGGAGGAGTTGCGGATGGATCTCGATGCGGCAACGGCGACACGGGTGAAGCGGCGTGGCATGGATTCGCCATCCTTTTCAACAGGGGTTGTCACCGTGTGCAGTCACATGCGTACATGGAGTGGACATCGATCGGGCGGGGGTGGTCAGCGGTGGCAGAGAGCGCGGGCTCCGTGATGCTCGCCCGTTCGGCGATGAACCGGGCCGCGACCGAGGGACAGCGGCCCGCCGGGCGGCCGGTCCGGGGCGCGCGGCGGATCAGTGCCGCACTCGCCGGGCTGGCCGCCTCCACCCGGCACGAGCTGCTGACCTTCGACGACCCGGTCGCGTCCGTGGGCTTCGCGATCCCCGAGCCGTTCCTGGAGCTGGCGGGAGCGTGCATGCGAGCCGCGGTGGAGCGGGCCGAGGAGGTCAGACGGATCGTCCCGAGGCATGCCCTGCACCGGCTCGAAGGAGGGCTCCGGTTCCCCGGCCGGGCCCGCCTCGCGGAGACCATCCCGTTCAAGATGATCGTCGTCGACCGGACGGTGGCCGCGATCCCGCTCGATCTGGAGCTGCTGTACAACGGGCTGCTGCTGATCCGGGACCCAGTCGTGGTGCAGGCCCTCGTCCGGGCGCATCACGCCTCCTGGGC
This sequence comes from Streptomyces sp. NPDC006197, assembly GCF_040613865.1. NCBI lineage: Bacteria > Bacillati > Actinomycetota > Actinomycetes > Kitasatosporales > Streptomycetaceae > Streptomyces > Streptomyces sp. NPDC006197. The sequence goes on from NZ_JBEXSZ010000008.1 coordinate 65,516, forward strand.
TGCGGCCGAGGAGCCGACCCGCGCGGCGGCGCCCCCACCGCCGCCGTGCGAACTGCCCCCTCAGCTGCGTCCGGTGCTCGACGCCCTCCTGTCGGGGGTCACGGACGAGACGGCGGCCGCCCGGCTCGGCATGTCCGCGCGGACGTACAGCCGCAGGGTGGGCGAGCTGATGGCCGCCCTCGGCACGACGAGCCGCTTCCGCGCGGGTGCGGAAGCGGCTCGAAGGGGGTGGCTGTAGGACCGGTTACGAGACGATGTCCTTGCGGGCGAAGCCCCGGAAGGCGAGCGCGAAGAGGACCAGGGCGTACGTCACGGAGATCGCCGTGCCCTTCACCATGCCGCCCCACTCCAGCTGGGGCTGGAGCGCGTCGATCCAGGCGAACTGCCAGTGCGCGGGCAGGAAGTCGCGCCAGTCGCCGAGCGCCGTGACGGCGTCCAGGACGTTGCCGACGATGGTCAGGCCGACGGCGCCGCCCACCGCGCCGAGCGGGGCGTCGGTGCGGGTGGACAGCCAGAAGGCGAGGCCTGCGGTGACCAGTTGGGAGGCGAAGACGAAGACGACGGCGATCCCGATCCGCAGCAGGGCGTCCCCGGCGGGGACCGCGCCGCCGGTGGGCAGCCGGAGCGGCCCCCAGCCGTAGGCGACCGTGCCCGCGGCCAGGGCCACGAGCGGAAGGAGGACCATCGCGGCCGCGCTGTAGCCGAGGGCGACCGCCAGCTTGGAGGCGAGGAGCCGGGAGCGCGGGACGGGCGCGGCGAGCAGGTACCGCAGGGAGGACCAGCTCGCCTCGGAGGCGACCGCGTCCCCGCAGAACAGCGCCACCGGGATGACGAGGAGGAAACCGGCCGAGACGAAGAGGCAGGTCGCGGCGAAGTTGGCGCCGGAGGCCGTCGCCGTGTCCATCAGGGTGATGCGGCCGTCGCGGCCGTCGCCCCCGGAGCCGCCGATCGCGAAGGCCGCGATCAGCACGAACGGCAGGGCGACGAGGATGCCGCCCATGACGAGGGTGCGGCGGCGCTTCCACTGGCGGAGGGCCTCGACGCGCAGGGGCAGGGTGCGCCCGGGCCGGTAGCCGGGGGCGTTCGTCGACGTGGGGGACGTGGTGGCCGTGGCGGTCACGCGGCTCCTCCGATCAGGGTCAGGAACGCGTCTTCCAGACGCCGGTGGGGGCCGACGCCGGTCAGCGGCACGTCCAGGCGGACGAGTTCGCCGATGAGGGCGGTCGGGTCGGTGCCGTCGAGGCGGACCAGGAGCCCTCCGTCGGTGCGGGTCGCCGCGCCGATGCCGGTCAGGGCGTCGATCTTCGCGACGAGGGCGTCGTCGATCTCCTCGGCCAGGCTCACGAGGAGGGTGTCGCCGGAGCCGGTGATCTCGGCGACCGGTCCGGCCTGCACCAGCTGCCCCCGGTCCATGACGACCAGATGGGTGCAGGACTGTTCGACCTCGGCGAGGAGGTGGCTGGAGACGATGACGGTCCGGCCCCCGGCCGCGTACCGGATCATCACCTCGCGCATCTCGCGGATCTGCGGCGGGTCGAGCCCGTTGGTCGGCTCGTCGAGGATGAGCAGGTCGGGCAGGCCGAGCATGGCCTGGGCGAGGGCGAGACGCTGCCGCATGCCCTGCGAGTAGGTGCGGACGGCGCGTTCGAGGGCGCCGCCCAGGTTCGCGATCCGCAGGGCCTCGTCGACGTGGGCGTCCTCGGCGGGACGGCCGGTGGCCTTCCAGTACAGGTCCAGGTTCTCCCGGCCCGACAGGTGCGGCAGGAAGCCGGCGCCCTCGACGAAGGCGCCGACGCGGGAGAGCACCGGGGCGCCCGGCCTGATGGCCTGGCCGAAGACCCGGATCTCGCCCGCGTCGGGGGTGATGAGGCCCATCAGCATGCGCAGGGTGGTCGTCTTTCCGGCCCCGTTCGGCCCGAGGAGGCCGAGGACCTGGCCCTGTTCGACGCGGAAGGAGAGGTCGCGGACGGAGTACCTGTCGCCGCCCTTGTACTTCTTCGACAGGCCGGTGATCTGGAGGGGTACGGCGGCGAGTTCGGGGTCGGGTGCGGGGGCGGCCGTCTTGCGGCGGGCGGTGAGCAGCAGGGCGGCGGCGCCGGCGAGGCCGAGGAGCGGCAGGCCCCACACCCACCGGGGCAGGGCGGCGGCCTGGGTGGAGAGGCCGGACGCGGTGGGGACGGTGAGCGGGCCCTCGACGGCGACGGTGTAGCCGGCGGGGACGGCCGGGGAGGCGTAGCCGAGGTCGGTGGCCGCGACGACGAGCCGCAGCCGGTGTCCGGCCTCCACCTCGTGGTCGATCGCGGGCAGGGTCAGCGTGAGGCTCTTCCCCGCCTTGGCACCGTCGACGCGGACGGGGGTGACGAGCTGGGCGGGCAGCACCTGCTGCCGTCCGTCGGGCCCCACGTCGTACGCCTTGGCGAAGAGGACGGCGGAGCCGTCGGCGGCGGTGGAGGTGACCTTGACGCGGACGGTGGGCGTGCCGGTGATCCGCAGGGGCTCGGCCTGTGGCTTCGCGTCGAAGCGGGCGTGCTGGCCGGGGAAGTCGAGGGAGAGGCCGACGCCGAGGGAGGAGAGGCCGGAGAGTCCGCCGCCGAGGCCGGGGACGGCCGACACGGCGGGCGGTGCGGCGCCCGGCGGGTTGGTGAAGGTCTGCGGCGGGCCGCCGAGGGCGATGCGCGCGGTGCCGGAGGTGAGGCCCGGGTAGCGGTCGGCGGTCGCGGCGCGGAGGGTGGCCTGCCCGTCGGTGGAGTCGACGCCGCCGGTGCGGCTGACGCGGAAGGCGGGGCCGGTGTCGACGGAGGCGTCGCGCTTCAGCCAGCGGTCGAACCAGGTGGTGATCCGGCGCTCGACGCGCTCGGTCTCGCGGTCGCCGCCGTCGTGGCCGCCGGCGATCCAGTCGACGGCGACGGGGGCGCCGTTGGCCGTGAGGGTGCGGGCCATGGCGTCGGACTGGGCGAGGGTGAAGAGCGAGTCGGACCGGCCCTGGACGAGGAGCGCGGGCGCCTTGATCCGGGAGCCGACGGCCGAGGGGCTGCGGGCTTCGAGGAGGGCGCGGGCCGCGGGGTCGGGCTTCCCGGAGACGGCGACGCGCTGGTAGAGGGAGCAGAGTTCGGCAGTGAACCGGCCGCAGGTACCGGTCTTCGCGGCCCCGGGCCGCCCCGCGGGGCGGCCTCCGGCGGCCTGGCCGGCCGCGGGCGACTCGCCCGTGGAGAAGAAGATCCCGGCCCACAGCTTCTTGAAGACGCCGTTCGGGAAGAGGGCGTCGGCGAGGTTCCAGTAGGTGATCTGGGGGGCGATCGCGTCGACGCGTGGGTCGTGGCCGGCGGCGAGCAGGGAGATCGCGCCGCCGTAGGAGGCGCCGGTGACGCCGACGCGCGGGTCGCCGGGCTTGTCGAGGAGGACCTCGGGGCGGGCCGCGAGCCAGTCGATCAGCTTCCGGACGTCCGCGACCTCGTGGCCGGGATCGTTGAGGCCGATCTCGCCGGTGGAGGCGCCGAAGCCGCGGGCGGACCAGGTGAGTACGGCGTATCCGTCGCGGGCGAGGCCCTCGGCCTGGGCGCGGACGTCGTCCTTGGAGCCGCCGAAGCCGTGGCCGAGGAGGACGGCGGGGCGCCGGCCGCCGGAGCCGTCGGTGAAGTACGAGGTGTCGATGCGCACCCCGTCGATGTCGAGGGCCCGGTCCGCGCGCCGCACGGGCGGCGCCTCGTCCGTGGCGACGGCGGTCCAGGTACCGGCGCCCGCGAGGACGGCGAGGACGGCGGTGACCGCGGCCCACCGGGGAAGTCGGAGTCGCATGGCGTCGAGCCTAGGGGGCACGGGCGCGGAAGGCGGCTGTCCACGGAGGGAGATCGGCGGCCTTCTCAGGTCGTACGCGGCGCGGTCCGCGTACCGCACCCGCTGTACGCGGACACGGGGACGGCCCCCGGGGTGTGCTGTCCGGCACCCCGGGGGCCGTCGGTCCTCCGTGGATCAGTGGTTGCGCGGGAAGCCCAGGTCGACGCCCGCGGGGGCCTCGGACGGGTCCGGCCAGCGGGTGGTGACGACCTTGCCGCGGGTGTAGAAGTGCACGCCGTCGTTGCCGTAGATGTGGTGGTCGCCGAAGAGCGAGTCCTTCCAGCCGCCGAAGGAGTGGTAGCCCACCGGCACCGGGATCGGCACGTTCACGCCGACCATGCCGGCCTCGACCTCCAGCTGGAAGCGGCGGGCGGCGCCGCCGTCGCGGGTGAAGATCGCGGTGCCGTTGCCGAACGGCGAGGCGTTGATGAGGGCGAGGCCCTCCTCGTACGTCTCGGCGCGCAGCACGCACAGGACCGGGCCGAAGATCTCGTCCTGGTAGGCCTTGGCCGTGGTCGGCACGTGGTCCAGGAGGGAGAGGCCGATCCAGTGGCCGTTCTCGTGGCCGTCGACGGTGTAACCGGTGCCGTCGAGGACGACCTCGCAGCCCTCGTCCGCCGCGCCGTGGACATAGGAGGCGACCTTGTCGCGGTGGACGGCCGTGATGAGCGGGCCCATCTCGGAGGTGGGGTCGGTGCCGGGGCCGATCTTGATCTTCTCGGCGCGCTCGCGGATCTTCTGGACGAGTTCGTCGCCGATGGAGCCGACGGCGACGACCGCGGAGATCGCCATGCAGCGCTCGCCGGCGGAGCCGTACGCGGCGGAGACGGCCGCGTCGGCGGCGGCGTCGAGGTCGGCGTCGGGGAGGACCAGCATGTGGTTCTTGGCGCCGCCGAGCGCCTGGACGCGCTTGCCGTTGGCGGAGGCGGTGGTGTGGATGTACTTGGCGATCGGGGTGGAGCCGACGAAGGAGATCGCGGAGACGTCCGGGTGCTCCAGGAGGCGGTCGACGGCCACCTTGTCGCCGTGGACGACGTTGAAGACGCCGTCGGGGAGGCCCGCCTCGGCGAGCAGCTCGGCGATCTTCAGGGACGGCGACGGGTCCTTCTCGCTGGGCTTGAGGATGAAGGTGTTGCCGGTCGCGATGGCGATCGGGAACATCCACATCGGCACCATGGCCGGGAAGTTGAAGGGCGTGATGCCAGCGACGACGCCGACGGGCTGGCGGATGGACGCCACGTCCACGCGGTTCGACACCTGGGTGGAGAGCTCGCCCTTGAGCTGGGTGGTGATGCCGCAGGCCAGGTCGACGATCTCCAGGCCGCGGGCGACCTCGCCGAGCGCGTCCGAGTGGACCTTGCCGTGCTCGGCGACGATCAGCTCGGCGATCGCGTCGCGGTTGGCGTCGAGCAGCGCGCGGAACTTGAAGAGGATCGTGGTGCGCTGGGCGAGCGAGGAGGTGCCCCAGGTGGCGAAGGCGTCCTTCGCGGCGGCGACGGCCGCGTCGACCTCCTCCACCGAGGCGAGGGCGACCTGGGTGGTGACGGCACCGGTGGCCGGGTCGGTGACCGGGCCCCAGTTGCCCGACGTGCCCTCGACGGTCTTGCCACCGATCCAGTGGTGGACGCTCTTCGTCATGACGAGTTACTCCTTCAGAGCCTTCAGAGATGGCGGCGTCGGGCGGTGACGTGCCGGTCGTACTCCTCGCGGGCCTTGACCGCCGACGGGCGGGTCGAGATCTCGGCCACGGGCACATCCCACCACGCCTGGGCCGGGGGCGGGCCCGACACACTGTCTGCCGTTTCGGTCTCGACGTAGACACATGTGGGATCCGTGGCCGCCCGGGCGTCCGCGAGGGCTTCCCGCAGGTCACGGACGGTGCGGGGGCGCAGTACGCGCATCCCGAGGGACGCCGCGTTGGCACCGAGGTCGATGGGGAGCGGGGGGCCGGTGAAACCGCCGTCGTCGGCCCGCAGGCGGTAGTCGGTGCCGTACCGCTCGGCGCCCACGGCCTCGGAGAGGCCGCCGATGGAGGCGTACCCGTGGTTCTGGAGGATCACCAGTTTCAGCGGGAGCCGTTCCTGCACGGCGGTGACGATCTCGGTGGGATTCATCAGGTACGTCCCGTCTCCGACGAGCGCCCAGACGGGCCGGCCGGGCGCGGCGAGGAGCGTGCCGACGGCGGCGGGGATCTCGTAGCCCATGCAGGAGTAGCCGTACTCGACGTGGTACTGCTCCGGGGAGCGGGTCCGCCACAGCTTGTGGAGGTCGCCGGGGAGCGAGCCGGCGGCGTTGATCAGGATGTCGCTCGCGTCGACCAGAGTGTCGAGTACGCCGAGGACCTGGGTCTGGGTGGGGCGGGCGTCCTCGTCGGGGACGGCGTACGCGGCGTCGACGCGGGCCTCCCAGCGGAGTTTCTCCTCGGCGTACTCGTGGACGTAGTGCGCGGTGACGTGGTGCTGCTCCAGGAGCGCGTGGAGCTGCTCCAGGCCTTCGCGTGCGTCGGCGACGAGTGGGAGCGCCGCCATCTTGTGGGAGTCGAAGGCGGCGATGTTGAGGTTGACGAACCGTACGTCGGGGTGGCCGAAGAGGGTGCCGGAGGCGGTGGTGAAGTCGGTCCAGCGGGTGCCGACGCCGACGACCAGGTCGGCGGTGCGGGCCAGGTGGTCGGCGGCGGCGGTGCCGGTGTGGCCGATGCCGCCGACGTCCTGGGGGTGGTCGTGCGGCAGCGATCCCTTGCCGGCCTGGGTGGAGGCGACCGGGATGCCGGTCCGCGCGGCGAGGTCGGAGAGCGCCTCCTCGGCCGCGCTGTGGCGGACGCCGCCGCCGGCGACGATCAGCGGACGGGTGGCCCGGGCGATCGCCGCGGCCGCCGCGTCCAGCTCGTCCTCGTCCGGGGAGGGGCGGCGGACCCGCCAGACCCGCTCGGCGAAGAACTTCTCCGGCCAGTCGTACGCCTCCGCCTGGACGTCCTGGGGCAGGGCGAGGGTCACGGCGCCGGTCTCGGCGGGGTCGGCGAGGACCCGGACGGCGGCGAGGGCGGCCGGGATCAGGGCCTCGGGGCGGGTGACCCGGTCGAAGTACCGGGAGACGGGGCGGAGGCAGTCGTTGACGGAGACGTCGCCCGCGTGGGGGAGTTGGAGCTGCTGGAGGACGGGGTCGGCGGGGCGGCCGGCGAAGGTGTCGCCGGGCAGCAGCAGGACGGGGAGGTGGTTGATCGTGGCGAGGGCGGCGCCGGTGACGAGGTTGGTGGCGCCGGGGCCGATGGAGGTGGTGACGGCGTGCGCGGAGAGCCGGTTCGTCCGGCGGGCGTGGCCGACGGCGGCGTGCACCATGGCCTGCTCGTTGCGGCCCTGGTGGAAGGGCATGTGTTCCTCTTCGACCAGCGCCTGGCCGATCCCGGCGACGTTCCCGTGGCCGAAGATGCCCCAGGTGGCGGCGATCAGCCGGTGCCGGGCGCCGTCGCGTTCGGTGTACTGGGCGGCGAGGAAGCGGACGAGGGCCTGCGCGACGGTGAGCCTCATGCGTATCCCTCCGTGTGGTCGGGGTGGAAGCAGATCTTCCACTCCCGTTCGGGGCCGGGGCCGGCCATGACGTTGAGGTAGTAGAGGTCGTGCCCCGGCTGGGCGATGGAGGGCCCGTGCCAGCCGTCGGGGACGAGGACCGCGTCGCCGCCCCGGACCTCGGCGAGGAGCTCGGCGCCGCCGGGCCGGGAGGGCGAGATCCGCTGGTAGGCGAGGCCGCCCGGGCCGGCGATCTCGTAGTAGTAGATCTCCTCCAGGACGGACTCGGCGCCCGGGCGGTGCTCGTCGTGCTTGTGTGGCGGGTAGGAGGACCAGTTCCCGCCGGGCGTGACGACCTCGACGGCGATGAGCCGGTCGCAGGCGAAGGCGTCGGCCGAGGCGAAGTTCCGCACCCGGCGGGCACGGTTCCCGCTGCCCCGGGTCTCGACGGGAACCTCCGGCGCGGGGCCGTAGCGGGCGGGGAGTCGTCGCTCGCACTTCGCTCCTGCCAAAGCGAAGCGGCCTCCCGCGCCGGAGGCGATCTGGGCGTGGGCGTCGCGGGGCACGTAGGCGAAGTCGCTCACCCCGCCGAACACGCTCGCGCGGCCCAGGAGTTCGATGGTCTCGCCGTCGACGCGCACGCTACAGGCACCGGAGAGGGGAAGCACGACCCATTCGGAATCCCCGCTCTCGAAGGAGTGGTTCTCCCCCGGTCCGAGGACGAGGACGCGGAGGGCGGAGTACGTCCATCCGGCCTGCTCGGGGCCGATGTCGACGTCGTACGGCCCCCGGGCGGCGGTCCCGGCGGGGAGGTGGAGACGCGTTTCCATGACCGCTTTCCTACCCCTTTCGCGGGAGCGTTCCCGTGCCCGCCGCGAGGGCTTCGGCGATCTCGTCCCCGGTCGGCATGGCGGAGGAGCAGGCGAGTCGGCCCGCGACGATCGCGCCCGCGGCGTTCGCGTGGCGCAGGACCGTGCCGAGGTCCCGGCCGGCGAGCAGTCCGTGGACGAGCGCCCCGCCGAAGGCGTCGCCCGCGCCGAGCCCGTTGACGACCTCGACCGGCAGCGGCGGCACCTCGGCGCGGGTCCCGTCGGCGGCGAGCGCAAGAACGCCCGCGGGGCCCTGTTTGACGACGGCGAGCCGGACCGCGCCGGTCGCGAGGAGGGCGCGGGCGGCGGCCTCCGGCTCCCGTTCCCCGGTGGCGACCTCGCACTCGTCGAGGTTGCCGACGGCGACGGTCGCGTGCCGCAGCGCCTCGGTGTAGTACGGGCGGGCCGCCGCCGGGTCCGTCCAGAACACGGGCCGCCAGTCCAGGTCGAGGACCGTCGTCGCCCGGCCGGACCTGGCCCGCAGCGCCTCCAGGGTCGCGGTGCGGCTGGGTTCGGCGCACAGGCCGGTGCCGGTCGCCCAGAAGACGCGGGCGGCCCGGATCGCGTCGAGGTCCAGCTCGTGCGGCCGGATCTCCAGGTCGGGGGCGCGGGGGCGGCGGTAGAAGTACAGCGGGAAGTCGTCGGGCGGGAAGAGCGCGCAGAAGGTGACGGGGGTGGGGTGCTCGGGGACCTCGGTCACCCAGCGGTCGTCCACGTCGAAGCCCTTGAGCTCGCGGCGCAGGTAGGTGCCGAAGGGGTCGGCGCCGGTGCGGGAGACGAGCGCGGTGCGGCGGCCGAGGCGGGCGGCGGCGACGGCGACGTTGGCCGCGGAGCCGCCGAGGAACTTGCGGAAGGTCTCGACCCGGTCGAGCCCGACGCCGGTCTGGAGCGGGTAGAGGTCCACGCCGAGGCGCCCCATGGTGATCAGGTCGTACGGCTCCGTCTCCACGCGCCACCTCTCGGTCGGGCCGCCGTCGGCTCCGCATCCAGGTCTAACCGTCCGCCGGGAGGCGTGTCAACGATATGTCCGGACATTCGGACGACCGGTCCGGACCGCTTGACGGTGCTCTCGGGGCGCCGTCAAGGTGGCACTCATGACGAAGCCGTCGCCGCAGCCGTCGCCACCGTCCCGGATCCGTATCGGATCGGCCCCCGACTCGTGGGGGGTGTGGTTCCCCGACGATCCCCGGCAGGTGCCGTGGCAGCGGTTCCTCGACGAGGTGTCGGGCGCCGGCTACACGTGGATCGAGCTGGGTCCGTACGGCTATCTGCCCACCGATCCGGCCGTCCTCGCGGAGGAGACCGCGCGGCGCGGGCTGCGGGTCTCGGCGGGGACCGTCTTCACCGGGCTGCACCACGGCCCGGACGTCTGGGACCGGACCTGGGCGCACGTCGCGGAGAACGCCGCCCTCGCGCAGGCCGTGGGCGCGGGCCATCTGGTCGTCATCCCGTCGTTCTGGCGGGACGACAGGACCGGCGAGGTCCTGGAGGAGCCGACGCTGACCGCCGGGCAGTGGCGGGATCTGACCCGGCTGACGGAGCGTCTGGGGCGGGAGGTGCGCGAGCGGTACGGGCTGCGGATCGTGGTCCATCCGCACGCCGACACCCACATCGACGGCGAGGAGAGCGTGACGCGCTTCCTGGACGCCACCGACCCGGACGCGGTCGCGCTCTGCCTGGACACCGGGCACTACGCGTACGCCGGCGGGGACAGCGTCAAGCTGATCGAGACGTACGGGGAGCGGATCGGCTACCTCCATCTCAAGCAGGTCGATCCGGAGGTGCTGGCCGGGGTGGTGGCCGAGGGGGTGCCGTTCGGTCCTGCGGTGGGGCGGGGTGTGATGTGCGAGCCGCCGTCCGGGGTGCCCGCGCTCGAACCGGTGCTCGCGGCCGCTGCGGCGCTGGACGTGGACCTGTTCGCGATCGTCGAGCAGGACATGTACCCGTGCGAGCCGGACGTGCCGTACCCGATCGCCCTGCGGACCCGGCGCTTTCTCCGCTCCTGCGGCGTATGACGGCGGGTCGTGCGACGCGTGACAGGTGTGCGGCCCGGCGCATACCGCTCTGACCAGGGGTGACGCACGCGGACACACCGGTGGGCGTGTGTGCCGCTTCCGTCACGCGGATCACTCCGCCGTCACATATGTCTCCGTTACGCGGGCTTTGCGTCACAGGCGTTCGACAGCCGCTCCCCTCCTGTCGGGAGGGGCGTTGCAAGGGGCACAGGCTGGATTGATCGCTTGATCGCCATCGCCCGCCCGCAGCGCCCCCGAACGGCACCCCCGCCGCCGCTGCGCGGCGCGCAGGGAGGTACCGGGCATGACGGACAGAAGGCTCTGGTCGTACAAGGACATCGCGGCGCACATCCGGGTGCAGCCCGACACGGTCCGCTCCTACCGGAAGCACGGGCTTCTCCCGGAGCCGGACCGGGTGGAGTCGGGCAAGCCCTACTGGTACGCGGACACGATCCACGCCTGGGTCGCGAGCCGCCCCGGCAACCGGGCCCGCCGCGACTGAGCCCGCCGCGGACGGGACGCCGGGCCCCGGATCCCCCACCGGCCCGGCGTCCCGCCGTGTCGGGTCAGCGGGCGGCGCTGTACTCCCGCTCCCCGGTGCCGGTGTCGGTGCCGGTGCCGGTGTCGGCATCGGCCGGGGCGTCCGCCTCGCTGATGCCGAAGCGGTCGTGGAAGCGGCGCAGCGGTCCGGGTGCCCACCAGGTGAGGCGGCCGGTCAGCTTCATCACGGAGGGGACGAGGAGGCTGCGGACGACCATCGCGTCCATGAGGACGGCGAGGGCGACGCCGAGTCCGAGCATCTTCGTGTTGGTGACGCGGGAGGTGCCGATGGCGACCATGACGACGGCGAGGATCACGGCGGCGGCGGTGATCAGACCGCCGGTGTGGCGCAGTCCGAAGCGGACGGAGCGCTCGTGGTCGCCGGTGGCGTCGTACTCCTCCTTGATGCGGGAGAGCAGGAACACCCCGTAGTCCATGGAGAGTCCGAAGGCCACGCAGAACATGAGGACGGGCAGGGTGGTCTCGATGTCGCCGGTGGAGGTGAAGCCGAGGAAGCCGGCGAGGTGCCCCTCCTGGAAGACCCAGACGACGGCGCCGAACATCGCCGTGAGGCTGAGGGCGTTGAGGAGGACGGCCTGGACGGGGACGACGACGCTGCCGGTGAGCAGGAAGACGAGGAGCAGGGTGACGAGGACGATGATCCCGGCCGCCCAGGGCAGCCGCTCGGCTATGGCGTCCTTGGAGTCGACGAGGACGGCGGCCGGTCCGGTGACGGAGGTGGCGAACGGCGCCTCGGCCGTGCGCAGTTCCCCGACGACCCGCTGGGCGTCGGCGCCGACGGTCTCGCCGTCGGGCACCACGGTGAAGTAGGCGGCGCCGCCGCCGGTGACGGGCCCCTCGGCCCGGGCGACGCCGTCGAGGGCGGAGATCCGCTCGCGGTAGTCGGCGTACTGCGCGGGGGTGGCCGTCCCTTCGGCGAGGACGGTGATGCCGCCGCCCGGGTTGCCGGGGAAGCCGTCCCGCAACTGGTCCTGGACGACGCGGGAGGAGGCGGAGACGGGGAGCTGGCGGTCGTCGGCGGTGCCGAACTTCACGCCCAGGAAGGGCAGTCCGAGCAGGACGAGTCCGGTGGTGGTGACGACGGCGAAGACGGGCGCCCGGCGCATCACCAGGGCGGCGGCCCGCCCCCAGCCCGCACCGTCGCCGGCGTCCCGGCCCGCGTCGGTGCCGGCGTCCCGGCCCGTGCCGTCGCCGGCCTCCTTCGGCGACCGGCCGCGCCGGAGGAGGCGTCGCAGGTCGAGGGCGTTGACCCGGTCGCCGAGCAGCACGAGGGCGGCGGGGAGCAGGGTGAGCGCGGCGGTGGCGGCGAGCAGGACGACGGCGATCCCGGCGTACGCGAAGGAGCGCAGGAAGTACTGCGGGAAGACCAGCATCGCGGCCAGCGAGACGGCGACGGTCAGGGCGGAGAAGAGCACGGTCCGTCCGGCCGTGCGCAGGGTGGTGCGGACGGCGGTGTACGTGTCGGCGCCGGCGGCGAGCTCCTCGCGGTAGCGGCGGACGACGAACAGGGCGTAGTCGATGGCGAGTCCGAGTCCGAGGGCGGTCGTCAGGTTCTGCGCGAAGACGGAGACGTCGGTGAACTCGGTGATGCCGCGCAGGACGGCGTTGGTGCCGAGGATGGCGACGATGCCGACGCCGAGCGGCAGGAGGGCGGCGACGGCGCTGCCGAAGACCATGACGAGCAGGACGAGGGTGACGGGCAGGGCGATGAGCTCGGCCCGCAGCAGGTCCTCCTGGATGACGGTCTGCATCTCGTGGCGGACGGCGAGTCCGCCGCCGAGGGAGACCTCGACGGGGCCGTGGGTGCCCCGGTAGGCGGGGGCGATCCGGTCGAGGACGGCGGCGGCGTCCTTCTCCTCGCCGGGTATGCGGGCGGCGATCACGGCCTGGCGGCCGTCCTCGGAGCGGAGGGCGGGCGAGCCGGTGGACCAGTAGGAGCCGACGCCCTCGACGTCCGGTTCGGCGTCGAGCCGCTCGGCGAGCTTCCGGGCCTCGGCGGCGACGGCGGGGGCGTCGACGGCGGCGGCTCCCCCCGTGGTCGGGGCGTCGCCCGCGTCGACGAGGAGGAGCACGTTCGGCTGGGAGCCGGGGAACTGCCGCTCCAGGGCCTTGGTGGCGTACGTGGACTCGGCGGCCGGGTCCTCCCAGCCGCCGCTGCCCATGCGGTCGGCGACGCCGCCGCCCGCGAGGACGGCGAGGGCGGTGAGCACGAGGGCCACCAGGAGGGTGAGGCGCGGCCGGGCGGTGACGAACCGCGTCCATCCGCCGCCACGCCCGCCCCCGGACGCCGTTTTCTTGACTTCGGACATGACGCGGTGTCCCCTTCACCGTGGCCCCTGCACGCGCTTCCCGGCAGGTCGCAGGGGCCGCCCATTGCCATAGACTGGCAAACACGAGTGATCACTCGCGTTTCACAAGAATGCGAGCGACCTCTCGTGTTTGTCAAACGTGCCGAGGAGAGCTGGGGACAGCCATGTCCGGAGACGTGTCCGAAGAACCGAAGCCGCGCCGCCGCCAGGCCCGTGGCGAACGCCGCATCGCGCAGCTGCTCCAGGCCGCCGCGAGGGTCTTCTGCGCGTCCGGGTACACGGCGACCAGCACCAACGCGATCGCCCGGGAGGCGAGCGTCTCGCCCGGCACGCTCTACCAGTACTTCCCGAACAAGGAGGCCATCGCGATAGAGCTCGGCGAGCGCCTCCTGAGCGAGATGCGGGAGGCCCACGGCCAGGCGTTCACCCCGGAGAACCTCGCCCTGCCGCTGCCCGAGATGCTGGACGTCGTCGTCGACCCGCTGATCGCGTTCAACTGCGAGAACCCCGTCTTCCTCGCCCTGATGCACGGCTCCGAGGTGCCGGGGCGGATCGCCGAGGAGCACGACGCCCTGCACGCCAGCCTGCTGGCCTCGGTGCAGGAGGTGATCGCGCACTACGCCCCGGCGCTGTCCGACGCCGAGCGCGCCCGGATCGCCGACATGACCTTCGCGATCTTCAAGGGCGGGCTGGGACTCGTCCTGGCCGCGCCCGAGGGTCCCGAGCGGGACGCGACCGTCGCCGAGCTGAAGACCGTCCTCCTGCGCTACCTCTGCCCCCTGGTCGAGGCCCCGGTCACGACGCCCCCACCCCGCTGACCCCCGGGCCGGTCACCACGCCTCCGCCCCGCCGACCTCCGGGCCGGTCACCACGTCTCCGCCCCGCCGACCGACTCCGGGGGCCGCGCCTCCTCGCCGGGGCCCGCCCCCGAGCCCGTCCGCGCCCGCAGCTTCATCGCGAGCAGCGGGAAGACGAGGACGGAGAGCATGGCGGCCCCGACGAGCGCCGCCGCCTCGCCGGCCGTCATCTCCTTGTCGTCCACGCCGATGGTGGTGATGGCGACGACGAGCGGCAGCGCCGCGGAGCCGTACAGGACGAGGCCGCGCCGGTCCTCGCGGTCGAGGTCGCGCGGGGCGAGGAACCGGATCGGCCCGCCGCGCACGACCAGGAAGAGCGCCAGGAAGACCGGCAGCAGGAGCAGGGTCCGGCCCCCGCCGAGGAGCGAGTCGAGGTCGAACTCGATGCCGGTGACGACGAAGAAGACCGGGACGAGGAAGCCGAAGCCGACGCCCTCGACCTTCTCCAGGATCTGCGGCCCGGAGTCGGGCGCGGCCCCGGTCAGCACGAGCCGGGTGATGAGCCCGGCCGCGAAGGCGCCGAGCAGCACGTCGAGCCCGAGGGCCGTCGACGCCCCGAGCATCAGGGCGAGCAGCAGGAAGACGAAGCGGACCGCGAACTGGCCGCTGCTGTGCAGGGTCCTGGCGATGACCTTCGAGAACCACGGCGGGCGGGGCCGCAGCGCCCAGAGGACGGCCACCGCCGTGAGCGCGGCGAAGACGGCGAGGAGGACGGTGGACTCGGCGGCGCCCCGCCCGCTGAGCAGCAGCGCCATCGCGATGATCGGGCCGAACTCGCCGACCGCCCCGAAGGCCATGACGACCGAGCCGAACCGCCCGTGGAGGTCGCCGGCGTCCCGCAGCACCGGCAGGACGGTGCCGAGCGCGGTGCTGGTCAGGGCGACGCCGATGAAGACGCCCTTGGTGTAGCCGCCGCCGAGCAGGACGCCGGTGGCGAGCCCGAGGCCGAGGGCGATCACCCAGGCCCACACGGAGCGCCGGAGGGTGTCGCCGCGGACCTTGCCGAACTCGATCTCGTACCCGGCGAGGAAGATCAGCATGGTGAGGCCGAGCTGGGAGAGACCGTCGATCAGCGCGCCGGGCCGGGCCCAGTCGAGGACGTCGGGGCCGATGAGGATGCCGAGCAGGATCTCGAAGATGACGAGGGGGACGGGGAGCCTGCGCCCCACCGCGTAGGCGAGCAGCGGCGCCAGGACGGCGATCGCCATGATCAGGATGAGCGTGCTCCCCGAATGCGACATGTCGGGTATTTACCATGGGCTCGGGCCGGAACCCGGCCGCCCTGCCCACCCCCGCCGCCCCGGACTGGAATTTATACCCCCTAGGGGTATAGTCTCGTCATCGTAAGACCCTGAACCCCCAGGAGGAGAGCGCCATGTCCGCAGAGACGAAGACCGAACTCACCACCGTCTACCAGGTCAAGGGCATGACCTGCGGCCACTGCGAGGGCGCGGTCTCCGGCGAGATCTCCGCGATCCCCGGCGTCTCCTCCGTCACCGCCGTCGCCAAGACCGGCGAGGTCACCGTCGTCTCCGACACCGCCCTCGACCGCGAGGCCGTCGCCGCCGCCGTGGACGAGGCCGGCTACGAGCTGGTCTGACCCCCCGCCGCACAGGCGTCGCAGGGCCGTACCGTTACCTGGTACGGCCCTGCTCCCCTTTGGAACCCGCACATGCCAAGCACCACCGTCACCGAGCTGACGATCGGCGGGATGACCTGCGCCTCCTGCGCCGCCCGCGTCGAGAAGAAGCTCAACCGGATGGACGGCGTCACCGCCACCGTCAACTACGCCACCGAGAAGGCACGCGTCGAGCACGCGCCGGACGTCGGCGTCGACGAGCTGATCGCCACCGTCGTGAAGACGGGCTACACCGCCGAGGAACCCGCCCCGCCGGTGGACGAGCCGGAGGAGCCGGACGAGCCGGAGGACCCCGAGCTCGCCTCCCTCCGGCAGCGGCTCACCGTCTCCGCCCTCCTCGCGGCGCCCGTGGTCCTGCTCGCCATGGTCCCCTCGCTCCAGTTCGACGACTGGCAGTGGCTCTCGCTCACCCTCGCCTCCCCCGTCGTCGTCTGGGGCGGACTGCCCTTCCACCGGGCCGCCTGGACCAACCTCCGGCACGGCGCCGCCACCATGGACACCCTCGTCTCGGTCGGCACCCTCGCCGCGTACGGCTGGTCCCTCTGGGCCCTCTTCCTCGGCGACGCCGGCATGCCCGGCATGCGGCACGGCTTCGACCTCACCGCCGACCGCGCCCACGCCTCCTCCGCGATCTACCTGGAGGTCGCCGCCGGGGTCGTCGCCTTCATCCTCCTCGGCCGCTACCTGGAGGCCCGCGCCAAGCGGAAGGCCGGCTCCGCGCTGCGGGCCCTGATGGAGCTCGGCGCCAAGGACGTGGCGGTCCTACGCGAAGGGAGGGAGGTACGGGTGCCGGTCGGCGAGCTCCGTACCGGCGACCTCTTCGTCGTACGCCCCGGGGAGAAGATCGCCACCGACGGCACCGTCGCCGAGGGCGCCTCCGCCGTCGACGCCTCCCTGCTCACCGGCGAGTCGCTGCCCCTGGACGTCACCCCCGGCTCCACCGTCACCGGCGGCTGCGTCAACGTCTCCGGCCGGCTCGTCGTCGAGGCCACCCGCGTCGGCGCCGACACGCAACTGGCCCGCATCGCGAAGCTCGTCGAGGAGGCCCAGAGCGGCAAGGCCGAGGTGCAGCGGCTCGCCGACCGGATCTCCGCCGTCTTCGTCCCGGTGGTCCTCCTCATCGCCCTCGCCACCCTCGTGACCTGGCTTCTCGTGACCGGCGACGTCACCGCGTCCTTCACCGCCGCCGTCGCCGTCCTGATCATCGCCTGCCCCTGCGCCCTCGGCCTCGCCACCCCGACCGCCCTCATGGTCGGCACCGGCCGCGGCGCCCAGCTGGGCATCCTCATCAAGGGCCCCGAGGTCCTGGAGTCCACCCGCCGCGTCGACACGGTCGTCCTCGACAAGACCGGGACGGTCACCACCGGCCGCATGCGGCTGACCGGCGTGCACGTGCACGGCGGGCGGTACGGCACCGACTCCGCCGACGAGACCGAGCTGCTGCGCCTCGCGGGCGCCCTGGAGCACTCCTCCGAGCACCCGGTCGCCCGCGCGATCGCGGCCGGCGCCGCCGAGCGCTGCGGAGAGCTCCCCACACCGAAGACCTTCGAGAACGTGCCCGGCCTCGGCGTGCGCGGCTCCGTCGACGGCCGCCTCGTCCTCGTCGGGCGCGCCGCCCTGCTCGCGGCCGAGGGCGTCGAGGCGCCCGCGACGACGGAGCCCGGCGCCGTCCACGTCGCCTGGGACGGGGTGGCCCGGGGCACCCTGACCGTCGCCGACACCGTCAAGGACACCAGCGCCGAGGCGGTCGCCCGGCTGCGGGCCCTGGGGCTGCGGCCGGTGCTGCTCACCGGGGACCACCGGGCGGTCGCGGAGGCGGTGGCGGCCGAGGTGGGCATCGACGAGGTGATCGCGGAGGTGCTGCCCGAGGAGAAGGCCGAGGTGGTCCGGCGGCTCCGGGCTCAGGGCCGTACGGTCGCGATGGTGGGCGACGGGGTGAACGACGCCGCCGCGCTCGCCGGCGCCGACCTCGGGCTCGCGATGGGGACGGGCACCGACGCGGCCATCGAGGCGAGCGACCTGACGCTGGTCCGGGGCGACCTGCGGGTCGCGGCGGACGCCATCCGGCTGGCCCGGCGGACCCTGGCGACGATCCGGGGGAACCTGGGCTGGGCCTTCGGCTACAACCTCGCCGCGCTCCCCCTCGCGGCGGCCGGACTCCTCAACCCGATGATCGCGGGCCTGGCCATGGCCTTTTCGTCCGTGTTCGTCGTTTCCAACAGCCTTCGTCTGCGCCGGTTCAAGTGAATTCGCTTACGTGTGACGCACAGGACCTTCACAAAGAGATCTAGATCACAGATATTGGGGGGTAACCATCTGGGCTGTTCGCGAGTCTAAGTGGGCGATGCCAAGAACGTCTTGGGGGACGTTCATGGGATGTCTTGGGGGACGTCCCAGGCAAGCGCGGCCGGGGCACGTGCACCGGGGAGCTTTGAGCGGCCCTCCCGTACGTACCCCGGCAGACCGCGCACAGGACGCCCGGCCAGGATCCCGTGGGGGGAATCCGCACCGGGACATGGAAAGCGCCCCGCTCGCCGACCCGTGGGGGGATCGGTGGCGGGGCGCTTTTCGCCTTTTCGAGGCTCGGTTCGCCTCCGGGGCGCGTCAGCCGGGCGTCAGCGGGCCTCGACCGGGACGAAGTCGCGGAGGACCTCACCCGTGTAGATCTGGCGCGGGCGGCCGATGCGGGAGCCCGGCTCCTTGATCATCTCGTGCCACTGGGCGATCCAGCCGGGGAGCCGGCCGAGCGCGAAGAGCACGGTGAACATCTCGGTCGGGAAGCCCATCGCGCGGTAGATGAGACCCGTGTAGAAGTCCACGTTCGGGTAGAGGTTGCGCGAGACGAAGTACTCGTCGGAGAGCGCGTGCTCCTCCAGCTTGAGCGCGATGTCGAGCAGCTCGTCGGACTTGCCGAGGGCCGAGAGGACATCGTGCGCCGCCGCCTTGATGATCTTGGCGCGCGGGTCGAAGGACTTGTACACCCGGTGGCCGAAGCCCATCAGGCGGACGCCGTCCTCCTTGTTCTTCACCTTGCGGATGAAGGAGTCGACGTCGCCGCCGTTGGCCTGGATGCCTTCCAGCATCTCCAGGACCGACTGGTTGGCGCCGCCGTGCAGGGGGCCCCACAGGGCCGAGATGCCGGCGGAGATCGAGGCGAACATGTTCGCCTGCGAGGAGCCGACCAGGCGCACGGTGGAGGTCGAACAGTTCTGCTCGTGGTCCGCGTGCAGGATCAGCAGCTTGTCGAGCGCGGAGACGACGACCGGGTCGAGGTCGTACTCCTGCGCCGGGACCGAGAAGGTCATGCGCAGGAAGTTCTCGACGTAGCCGAGGTCGTTGCGCGGGTAGACGAAGGGGTGACCGATCGACTTCTTGTACGCGTACGCCGCGATCGTCGGAAGCTTGGCGAGCAGCCGGATCGTGGAGAGGTGACGCTGCTGCTCGTCGAACGGGTTGTGGCTGTCCTGGTAGAAGGTGGACAGCGCGGAGACCACCGAGGACAGCATGGCCATGGGGTGGGCGTCCCGCGGGAAGCCGCGGAAGAAGTTCTTGACGTCCTCGTGGACCAGCGTGTGCTGCGTGATCTCGTTCTTGAAGGTCGACAGCTCGTCGACCTTGGGCAGCTCACCGTTGATCAGCAGGTACGCCACCTCAAGGAAGGTGGAGCGCTCGGCCAGCTGCTCGATGGGGTAGCCGCGGTACCGCAGAATGCCCTGCTCACCGTCGAGGTAGGTGATGGCGGATTTATAGGCGGCGGTGTTGCCGTATCCGCTGTCCAGGGTGACCAGACCGGTCTGGGCTCGGAGTTTGCCGATGTCGAAGCCCTTGTCGCCGACGGTGCTCTCGACCACCGGGTAGGTGTACTCACCGTCCGCGTACCGCAGTACTACAGAGTTGTCGCTCACGTCATCCCTCACCGACGTAGTGCCTCTTCTTCGAGGTGCCCTGACTGTCTCTACCATCCCCCATTTGGCTCAGGAGAGTGCACTCGGGGTCGCTCATTGGGCCATTCGGCGGCACTCAGTGCCGCCAACCTTCATATCCTGCCCCCTTCGCCCCGGTTCCGGTAGTCCCCGTGATCTTTCACACGAGGGCGTCCCCTGTGAGCCGATGGGCGAGTGCGGTAAAGCGCCTGCCCGCCGAGACCGTACGGACCGCCTGGGCGATCGCCCGGCGCGAGCCGACCAGGACGACCAGTTTCCGGGCCCGGGTCACGGCCGTGTAGAGCAGGTTGCGCTGGAGCATCATCCAGGCGCTCATGGTGACCGGGATCACCACCGCCGGATACTCGCTGCCCTGCGAGCGGTGGATGGTGACCGCGTACGCGTGGGCGAGTTCGTCCAGCTCGTCGAAGTCGTACGGCACCTCCTCGTCCTCGTCCGTCCGCACGGTCAGCCGCTGTTCGACGGTGTCCAAAGCCGTGACGACGCCGACCGTACCGTTGAAGACCCCGTTGGCCCCCTTCTCATAGTTGTTCCGAATCTGGGTCACCTTGTCACCGACCCGGAAGACCCGGCCGCCGAACCGCTTCTCCGGCAGGTCCGGGCGGGCCGGGGTGATCGCCTGCTGGAGCAGCCCGTTCAGCGAGCCCGCGCCCGCCGGGCCCCGGTGCATGGGGGCGAGGACCTGGACGTCCCGGCGCGGGTCGAGGCCGAACTTGGCCGGAATGCGCCGGGCCGCGACGTCCACGGCGACCCGGGCCGCGTCCTCCGTCTCCTCCTCGGCAAAGAGGAAGAAGTCCGGCAGGCCCTGGGTCTGCGGCGGGGTGCCGGCGTTGATCCGGTGCGCGTTGATCACCACCCCGGACTGCTGGGCCTGCCGGAAGATCCGGGTCAGCCGCACCGCCGGTACGGGGCTGCCGGGGGAGAGCAGATCGCCGAGGACCTCGCCCGCGCCGACCGACGGCAGCTGGTCGACGTCCCCCACGAGCAGCAGATGGGCACCCGGCGCCACGGCCTTGACCAGCTTGTTCGCCAGGAGCAGGTCGAGCATGGAGGCCTCGTCGACGACGATCAGATCGGCATCGAGCGGCCGGTCCCGGTCGTAGGCCGCGTCCCCGCCCGGCTTCAGCTCCAGGAGCCGGTGGACGGTGGAGGCCTCGGCTCCGGTCAGCTCGGCGAGCCGCTTGGCGGCCCGCCCGGTGGGGGCGGCGAGCACGACCTTGGCCTTCTTGACGCGGGCCAGCTCCACGATCGAGCGGACCGTGAAGGACTTGCCGCAGCCGGGGCCGCCGGTGAGCACGGCGACCTTGCGGGTGAGGGCGAGCTTCACGGCCTCCTCCTGCTCGGGCGCGAGCGTCGCCCCGGTCCGGTCGGCGAGCCAGGCCAGCGCCTTGTCCCAGGCCACGTCCCGGAAGGCCGGCATCCGGTCCTCCTCGGTCCGCAGGAGCCGCCGGAGCTGCCCGGCGAGCGACAGCTCGGCCCGGTGGAAGGGGATCAGGTACACGGCGGTGACGGGCGCCCCCTCGGGCCCGGGCACGACCTCCCGTACGACCCCCTCGGGATCGTCGGCGAGCTCGCCGAGGCACTCGATGACGAGCCCGGTGTCGACCTGCAACAGCTTCACGGCGTCCGCGATGAGCCGCTCCTCGGGAAGGAAGCAGTGCCCCTGGTCGCTGGACTGCGACAGCGCGTACTGCAGGCCGGCCTTCACCCGGTCGGGGCTGTCGTGCGGGATGCCGACGGCCTGCGCGATCCTGTCGGCGGTGAGGAACCCGATGCCCCACACGTCGGCGGCGAGGCGATAGGGCTGGTTCCTCACGACGGAGATGGAGGCGTCCCCGTACTTCTTGTAGATCCGCACGGCGATGGAGGTCGAGACGCCGACGCCCTGGAGGAAGACCATCACCTCCTTGATGGCCTTCTGCTCCTCCCAGGCCGCGGTGATGTTCCTGGTCCGCTTGGGACCGAGCCCGGGGACCTCGATCAGGCGCGCGGGGGCCTCTTCGAGGATGTCGAGGGTGTCGAGCCCGAAGTGCTGCGTGATGCGGTCGGCGAAGACGGGGCCGATGCCCTTGATCAGCCCGGAGCCGAGATAGCGCCGGATGCCCTGGATGGTGGCGGGCAGGACGGTCGTGTAGTTGTCGACGGTGAACTGCTTGCCGTACTGCGGGTGCGACCCCCAGCGGCCCTCCATCCGCAGCGACTCCCCCGGCTGCGCGCCGAGCAGCGCCCCGACCACCGTGAGCAGGTCCCCGGCACCCCGCCCGGTGTCGACCCGGGCGACCGTGTACCCGCTCTCCTCGTTGGCGTAGGTGATCCGCTCCAGAACCCCTTCGACCACTGCCGGTCCGCGGCCTTCGTTGGACATGCCTCGACCGTAGCGAAGAGGTCGGACATCGTGCGGCGGGCGGCGGGATGGCGTTGATCCGCCACGGCGCGCGCTTGATCGTCCCGTCGACGACGGCCGCCGTACGGAATGCGCTGCCCATCCCCGTAAAGGGCGTTTGAGCAGCCTCGTCAAGACAGCCCCGCTTGCCACCACACTGTCCTGATTCGCCCTTCAAGCCGTCCCGCGCCACCGGAACGATGGGCGTGCCCTCGGGGGCGGCAGTCACGACGGGGGCGTCGAAGCCATCAACGTGAAGGGGAACAGCGGCATGAAGTGGATCAAGAGCCTGGCGATGACGGGGGCGGCCGTGGCGCTGGCCGCCGGCCAACTGCTGGCGGGCACCGCGTCGGCCGCGCCCGCGGCCGACCGGGCGGACGGCCTCCAGCAGAAGGTCGACGCCTACCTGGCGAGCCATCCCGGCGAGCGTCAGCTCGCCGAGGGCAAGGCGACCATGCCCGGCGGGTCCGTCACCTTCTCCACCCCCGGCACCGCCGACGCCGCGGCCATCAGCTGCAGCTACGGCCACCTGTGCATCCAGGACGGCAACGGCAGCCGCTGGGACTACTACTACTGCGGCTACTACGACTTCTCCGGCGTCGGCGACGGGTACTTCAACAACAACCAGACCTCGGGCACCGTCGCGAAGTTCTACAACAGCGACGGCAGCCTCCGCTGGACCAGCAGGGCCCCGCAGAGCGGCACGGCCTCGTGGACGCCGGTGTACCACATCCGTCCCTGCTGACTCCTCGGAGTCCGGTCGTCCGGTGCTCCGCCTCCCCGTCGGTCGGGGGCGGAGCACCGGGCGGGGCGTCCGAGGACCCTCCGCGCCGGCCGGTGGCGCGTCAGACCGCCTGGAACGCCTCCAGCGTCTCCTCCAGGACCTCCGTGCCGTTCCTGGACCACAGTTCGTCGTTGAAGAGCTCCACCTCGACCGGGCCCGTGTAGCCGGCCTTCTCCAGCAGGGCCGACCAGGCCGGCAGGTCGATCGCTCCCGTGCCCAGTTGGCCCCGGCCGTTGAGGACGCCCGCCGGGAGCGGGGTGGTCCAGTCGGCGAGCTGGAAGGAGTGGATGCGGCCCGCCGCGCCCGCGCGTTCCACCGCCGCCGGGGCCCGGTCGTCCCACCAGAGGTGGTACGTGTCGACCGTGACGCCGACCTGGGAGGCGGGGAAGCGCTCCGCGATCTCCAGGGCCTGGTCCAGCGTCGAGACCGCACAGCGGTCCGAGGCGTACATGGGGTGCAGGGGCTCGATCGCCAGGCGGACGCCCCGCTCCCCCGCGTACGGGGCGAGTTCGCCGATCGCCTCCGTGATGCGGGCGCGGGCGGCGGGCAGGTCGGGGCAGGCCGGGGTGAGGCCGCCGGAGACCAGGACGAGGGTGTCGGTGCCGAGGGTGACGGCCTCGTCGATCGCCGCGCGGTTCTCCGCCTCCCAGCCGTCCGAGGTGAAGAAGCCGCCCCGGCAGAGGGTGGTGACGGCGAGCCCCGCGTCCCGTACGAGGGCGGCCGCGGCCTCCACCCCGTACTCCCGGACCGGTTCGCGCCACAGGCCCACGCCCGGGACGCCGAGCCGGACGCACTCCCGCACGAGCTCGGGGAGGGTCAGCTGCTTCACCGTCATCTGGTTGAGGGAGAAGCGGTCGAGGTTCACTGGGGGACTCCGTACACGGTGAGGAGCGAGCGCATCCGGGACTCCGCGCGGGCCGGGTCCGGGAACAGGCCGAGGCCGTCGGCGAGTTCGTAGGCGCGGGCCAGGTGCGGGAGCGAGCGGGCGGACTGCAGGCCGCCGACCATCGTGAAGTGGTCCTGGTGGCCGGCCAGCCAGGCGAGGAACACCACGCCCGTCTTGTAGAAGCGGGTGGGGGCCCGGAAGAGGTGCCGGGAGAGTTCGACCGTCGGGTCGAGGGTCTTGCGGAAGCCCGCCACGTCGCCGGTGTCGAGGATCCGGACCGCCTCGGCCGCCAGCGGGCCCAGCGGGTCGAAGATGCCGAGGAGGGCGTGGCTGAAGCCCTGCTCGTCGCCCGCGATCAGCTCCGGGTAGTGGAAGTCGTCGCCCGTGTAGCAGCGGACGCCCTCCGGGAGGCGGCGGCGCAGCTCGACCTCGCGCCGGGCGTCGAGGAGGGAGACCTTGATGCCGTCGACCTTGTCGGGGTGGGCCTTGATCACGTCGAGGAAGGTCTCGGTGGCCGCGTCCAGGTCGGTCGAGCCCCAGTAGCCGTCGAGCACCGGGTCGAACATCGGGCCCAGCCAGTGCAGAACCACGGGCTCGGAGGCCTGGCGGAGGAGGTGCCCGTAGAGGTCCGCGTAGTCCTCGGGGCCGGACGCCTCCGCGGCGAGGGCGCGGGAGGCCATGAGGACGGCCTGGGCGCCCGACTCCTCGACGACCGCGAGCTGTTCCTCGTACGCGGCGCGGATCTCCGGCAGGGTGCCGCCCGTGATCTGGTCGGTGCCGACGCCGCACGCGATCCGGCCGCCGACCGCCTCGGCCTCGGCGGCGGACCGGCGGATCAGTTCGGCCGCGCCCGCCCAGTCGAGGCCCATCCCGCGCTGGGCGGTGTCCATGGCCTCGGCGACCCCGAGGCCGTGGGACCAGAGGTGGCGGCGGAAGGCGAGGGTGGCGTCCCAGTCGACGGCGGCCGGGGAGTCGGGGGTGGTGTCGGCGTACGGGTCGGCGACGACGTGCGCGGCGGAGAAGACCGTACGGGAGGTCAGGGGGCCGGCCGGGGAGAGCGCGAGCGGTTCGGTGCGGGGCTCGTACGCCCGCGTCGAGCCGCCGGGTCCGGGGAGGTGGATCGTCACAGCGTCACCTCCGGGACCTCCAGGCGGTGGCCCTCGGCGGCGGACCTGAGGCCCAGCTCGGCGAGCTGGACGCCGCGGGCGCCGGCGAGGAGGTCCCAGTGGTACGGCTCGTCGAGCGCGACGTGCCGGAGGAACAGCTCCCACTGGGCCTTGAAGCCGTTGTCGAACTCGGCGTTGTCGGGGACCTCCTGCCACTGGTCGCGGAAGGAGTAGGTCGCGGGGATGTCGGGGTTCCAGACCGGCTTGGGGGTCAGGCTCCGGTGCTGGACACGGCAGTTGCGCAGGCCGGCGACGGCGGAGCCGTGGGTGCCGTCGACCTGGAACTCGACGAGTTCGTCGCGGTTGACGCGGACCGTCCAGGAGGAGTTGATCTGGGCGACGGCGCCGCCCTCCAGCTGGAAGATGCCGTACGCGGCGTCGTCGGCGGTGGCCTCGTAGGGCTTGCCGTGCTCGTCCCAGCGGCGCGGGACGTGGGTGGCGACCTGGGCGGTGACGGAGGTGACCCGGCCGAAGAGCTCGTGGAGCACGTACTCCCAGTGCGGGAACATGTCGACGACGATGCCGCCGCCGTCCTCCGCGCGGTAGTTCCAGCTGGGGCGCTGGGCGTCCTGCCAGTCGCCCTCGAAGACCCAGTAGCCGAACTCGCCGCGCACGGACAGGATCTCGCCGAAGAAGCCGCCGTCGATGAGGCGCTTGAGCTTGAGCAGGCCGGGGAGGAACAGCTTGTCCTGGACGACGCCGTGCTTGACGCCCTTCTCGGTGGCGAGGCGGGCGAGTTCGAGGGCGCCGGCGAGGTCGGCGGCGGTGGGCTTCTCGGTGTAGACGTGCTTGCCGGCGGCGATGGCCTTGGTGAGGGCGTCGGCGCGGGCCGAGGTGACCTGGGCGTCGAAGTAGATGTCGATGCCGTCGTCGGCGAGGACGGCATCGAGGTCGGTGGACCACTCGGTGAGGCCGTGGCGCTCGGCGAGGGCGCGCAGGGCGTGCTCGCGGCGGCCGACGAGGACGGGCTCGGGCCAGAGGGTCTCGCCGTTGCCGAGGTCGAGGCCGCCCTGTTCGCGCAGGGCGAGGATCGAGCGGACGAGGTGCTGGCGGTGGCCCATGCGCCCGGTGACGCCGTTCATGGCGATGCGGACTGTCCTGCGTGTCACGAAAGGTTCCTCTCCGCTGTGCTCCGCGCCCTCGCCCCATCCGGATCCATGGATAGAAAGCGCTTTCCATCGAGGATGACGCTAGCCTGCCGACATCGCTGCCGACAAGGGCCCTGGAGGTACGCACGCGATGACCGTCACCCTGGCGGACGTGGCCGCCCGCGCACGGGTCTCCCCCGCCACCGTCTCCCGCGTCCTGAACGGCAACTACCCGGTCGCCGCGTCGACCCGGGAACGGGTGCTGAAGGCCGTGGACGAGCTCGACTACGTCCTCAACGGCCCCGCGAGCGCCCTCGCCGCCGCCACCTCCGACCTGGTCGGCGTCCTCGTCAACGACATCGCCGACCCCTTCTTCGGAATCATGGCGAGCGCGGCGCAGAGCGCGATCGGGGAGAGCGCCACGGGGCGCGGCGGGGGCGAGAAGCTCGCCGTCGTCTGCAACACCGGCGGCTCCCCCGAGCGCGAGCTGACCTACCTCACCCTGCTCCAGCGGCAGCGGGCCGCGGCCGTGATCCTCATGGGCGGCTCCCTGGAGGACCCCGAGCACCTCGCGGCGACGGCCGGCAAGCTGACGAAGCTGGCGGAGGCGGGGACCCGGGTCGTGCTGTGCGGGCGGCCGCCGGTGGCCGGCGACGCGAGCGCGGCGGCCCTCGTCTTCGACAACCGCACCGGCGCGCGCCTCCTCACCGAGCACCTGCTCGGCCTCGGACACCGGCGGATCGGTTACGTGGCGGGCCCGGCCGACCGCACCACCACCCGGCACCGCCTGGAGGGCCACCGGGAGGCGCTCGCGGCCGCGGGCGTCCCCGAGGGGCCGACGGTCCACGGGTCGTACGACCGCCGCTCCGGCCACGAGGCCGCGGCCGAACTCCTCGCCCGCGACCCGCACCTCACGGCCGTCGTCGCGGCCAACGACACGGTGGCGCTGGGTGTCTGCGCGGCCCTGCGGGAGCGGGGGCTCTCCATCCCCGGGGACGTGTCGGTCGCCGGCTTCGACGACCTGCCGTTCTCGGTGGACGCGGTCCCCGCCCTCACGACCGTCCGCCTCCCGCTGCACGAGGCGGGCGTACGGGCGGGCCGCCTGGCGATGGGCGCGGAGGAGCCTCCGGCGGGCGGCGAGGAGACGGTGCCGGGGGAGCTGGTGGTCAGGGGGTCGACGGCGGCGCCGCGGGGGTAGCGGGGCGCTACCCGAGCAGGAGACGATCCCCTTCGGCGAGGACCTCGTCCTGCCCCTCGAAGGACGCGAGATCCTCGTGAGGACCGACGGCTTCCCCGCTCCGAGGGCTGAGCGCGCCGCACCCGCCGGTGGGGGCGGCGCAGGGACGCCCGGGGACGCCGGCGACCGCTACGAGCCGGCCGGGCCGTTCGGCTTCGCGTCGCCCTGAGGGGTGTTCGCCGCGGCGGTCAGGCCCGTCGCCGCGAGGACCGCGTCGACCGTCTCCTCGACCGTCTGCTCCGCGTTGTCGATCCAGACGCCCTCGCCGGAGAGTTCGGCGCGCATGGCCTCGTCCAGGAACGCCCAGTTCGTGGTCAGCTTCTTGTGACGGGCGTTGTTGCGCTCCCAGGCCTTGTCCGGGCCGGGGGCCAGGACGACCACGTGGAGCGGGACCGCCTGAGCGTGGGCGCGGTAGAAGTCCAGGTGGGAGCGGCGCACGACCACGTCGTCGAGGACCGGCAGGAAGCCCGCCGCGGCGAAGCTGTCCGCGAGGAGGCAGCCGTTGCGGGCGCGCAGCAGGATCTGCCGGTCCGCCTCCGTGTCACCGTCCGGGCTCGGCCAGTGGCCGCCCCGGACGATCAGCTCCTGGAGGTGGTCGCCCTCGATGTGCGCCGCCCGGGCGAAACGGGCGGCGAGGGCCGCCGCGACGGTGCTCTTGCCGCTCCCGGGGATGCCCGCCAGCAGGACGGCGCCGGGAGCGGGCCCGAGGCTGTCGACGGTGACGTTCTCGAAGGTCATACGGGCCTTTCCTCACGGGCGGGACGCGGGAACGATACGGCCACGGGCTCACCGGACGCCACGGGTTTCCGGCCCGGGTCCCCTCCCGTGCCCCGTCGCGGCGCGAAGGACGTCAGCGCCACTCCCCCCACGAGCAGCGCCGCCGCGCACCAGCGGAGGAGGCTCACTCCCTCCCCCAGGAACAGCGCGGCCGAGGACATGCCGAAGACGGGGACGAGGAGGGAGAAGGGGGCGACGGAGGAGGCGGGGTGGCGGCGCAGCAGCCAGCCCCAGGCGCCGAAGCCGAAGACCGTCGTGATCCACGCGACGTACACGATCACGCCGACGCCCGCCCAGTCGAGCTCCCGCAGGGCCGCGAGGTCGCGCTCCGGACCCTCCAGGAGGAGGGAGAGGGCGAGGAGCGGCAGGACGGGCACGGTGCTGACCCAGACCATGAAGTTGAGCGCGTCGGGCGGGGCGGCCTTGCGGGTCAGGACGTTGGAGACGCCCCAGCAGGCCGCCGCGGCGATCACCAGGGCGAAGCCGGTCACGGAGCCCGCCGCACCCTCGTCGACGGCGGCGACGCCGATGCCGGCGAGGGCGACGGCCATGCCGGCGAGCTTGCGGCGCCCGGGGCGTTCGCCGAGGGCGGCGAAGGCGAAGAGGGCGGTGAAGACGGCCTGGACCTGGAGGACGAGGGAGGAGAGCCCGGCCGGGGCGCCGAGGTCCATGCCGGTGAAGAGGAGCCCGAACTTGGCCACACCGAGCACGAGGCCGACCCCCAGAATCCACTTCCAGGCGACCTTCGGGCGGCCGACGAGGAACACCGCCGGCAGGGCGGCGACGAGGAAGCGGAGGGCGGAGAAGAGCAGCGGCGGGAAGTGGTCGAGGCCGATCTCGATGACGACGAAGTTGACCCCCCAGACGGCGGCGACCAGGGCGGCGAGGGCGATGTGGGCAGGGGCGAGTCGGCCCGGGCCGGAACCGGCCGGAGCGGTGCGTGCGGGGTGCATGCGATCGAGCATGGCCGCCGCCGACCGTGTAGCACCAGCACGGATTCCTTCATGGTGAGATGAAGCGTTCCTACATCCGCCCCTCCATCCGGGAGCTGCCCGTGCTGGATCTCGGCCGTCTTCGCGCCCTGCACGCCGTCGCCGTCCACGGCAGTGTCGGCGCCGCCGCCACCGCTCTCGGCTACACCCCGTCCGCGGTCTCCCAGCAGATCGCGAAGCTGGAGCGGGAGACCCGCACGACCCTGCTCGAACGCAGCGGGCGCGGCATCCGGCTCACCGACGACGCCCACCAACTCGCAGCCACGGCGCGGCAGTTGCTGGCACTCGTCGAGGAGGCGGAGGTACGGCTCGAAGAGCGGCGGGGCCGGCCCGCAGGGCGGCTCACGATCGCCTGCTTCGCGAGCGCGGCACGCGGTCTGATGCCCCGGGCGCTGGCCGAGCTGGCCCGGCTCCACCCCGAGCTCGACGCCCGCCTCTCGGAAGTGGACCCGCACCTCTCGATCGACCTGGTGGCGCGGGGCGTGATCGACCTGGCGGTGGCGCACGACTGGGACATCGCGCCACTGCCGGCGCCGCCGGGCGTCGAGCAGGTGGTCATCGGCGACGACCTGTGCGACATCCTCGTCCACCGGGACCATCCGCTGGCGGCGCGGGAGTCGGTGCGCCGGGAGGAACTGGCGGCGGAGCGGTGGATCTCGCAGCCGCCGGGGACGGTCTGCCACGACTGGCTCACGCGGACGCTGCGGGCGACGGGGTACGAGCCGCTGATCGCCCATCAGGCGGAGGAGAACCACACGCAGGTGGCCCTGGTGGCGGCCGGCCTGGGGATCGCCCTGGTCCCGCGCCTGGGGCGGGGCGCGCTGCCGCCGGAGGTGGTGCCGGTGCGGCTCGACCCGACGCCGACGCGCCGGCTGCACGCCATCTGGCGGACGGGGGCGGCGCGGCGCCCGGCGATCCGGGAGACGGTCCGTACGCTCCAGGAGCTCTGGCCCTCGATCGCGTCGGCCGCATGAGGAGTGCGCGGGTGATTCCTGCGCGGGTCCTTGACCTGGCAGTTACTTTCGGGCTATCCGTGACACCTTGGAAGTTTCCTTCAACCTTGCACGGCCGGAAGGAGCATCAGTGCACCACCGCGCCCCCGCCCCCTCCCGACGCACCCTCCTCACGGTGACCGCCGCAGCCGCCGCGGCGGCCGTCACCGGCGCCCTCGCCCCCGCCGCCCACGCGGAGACGAACGACCGCGGACTCCAGCGGATCATCGACCGGATGTCGCTGGAGGAGAAGGTCGGCCAGCTCTTCGTGATGCGGGTCTACGGCCACTCCGCCACCGCCCCCGACCAGGCCGACATCGACGCCAACCTCGCCGAGATCGGCGTCCGCACCGCCGCCGAACTGGTCGAGCGCTACCACGTCGGCGGGATCATCTACTTCGCCTGGGCCCACAACACCCGCGCGCCCCAGCAGATCGCGGAACTCTCCAACGGCATCCAGCAGGCCGCGCTCGCACAGCCCACCCCCGTCCCGGTGCTCATCTCCACCGACCAGGAGCACGGCATCGTCTGCCGGGTCGGCAAGCCGGCCACCCTGCTGCCCGGGGCGATGGCCCTCGGCGCCGGCGGTTCGCACGCGGACGCCCGCAAGGCCGCCCAGATCGCGGGCGAGGAACTCGCCGCCGTCGGCATCCGGCAGAACTACGCCCCCGTCGCCGACGTGAACGTCAACCCGGCCAACCCCGTCATCGGCGTCCGCTCCTTCGGCTCGGACCCGCAGGCGGTCGCCGGACTCGTCGCCGCGCAGGTCAAGGGGTACCAGCGGGCCGGGGTCGCGGCCACCTCCAAGCACTTCCCCGGCCACGGCGACACCGCCGTCGACAGCCACTACGGACTGCCGACGATCACCCACACCCGGGAGCAGTGGGCGGAGCTCGACGCGCCGCCGTTCCGGGCGGCGATCGACGCCGGCATCGACTCGATCATGACCGCGCACATCGTGGTCCCCGCGCTCGACCCCAGCGAGGACCCGGCGACCCTCTCCCGGCCCATCCTCACCGGCATCCTGCGCGAACAGCTCGGCTACGACGGCGTGGTGGTCACCGACTCCCTCGGCATGGAGGGCGTGCGCACCAAGTACGGCGACGAGCGCGTCCCGGTCCTCGCCCTCAAGGCCGGGGTGGACCAGCTGCTCAACCCGCCCAAGCTCGACGTGGCCTGGAACGCGGTCCTCAAGGCCGTCAGGGACGGTGAACTGACGGAGGCCCGGCTCGACGAATCGATCCTGCGGATCCTGCGGCTCAAGGCGAAGCTCGGCCTCTTCCGGCAGGCGTACGCGACCCGGGCGGGCGTCGAGCGCGTGGTCGGCAGCGAGGAGCACCTCGCCCACGCCGACCGGATCGCCGAGGCGACCACGACCCTGCTGCTCAACGAGGACGGCTTCCTGCCGCTGAGCCCGGCCTCCCACCGCTCGGTCCTCGTCGTCGGCGCCGACCCGGCCTCGCCGTCCGGCACCACGGGCCCCCCGACCACGACGCTCGCGACCGCCCTGACGGAACTCGGCTTCACCGCGACCGCGCTCTCCACCGGGATCACCCCGACGGCCGCGAAGATCGAGGAGGCGGTGGCGGCGGCGGCCGGCAGGGACGTGGTCGTGGTCGGCACGTACAACGTCGGCGCCACCAGCCCGCAGCGGACGCTCGTCGCGCGGCTCGTCGCCACCGGGGTGCCCGTCGTGACGGTCGCGATCCGCAACCCGTACGACATCGCGCGTCTCGGTGGACAGCGGGCCTCTCTCGCGGCCTACTCCTGGACGGACGTCGAACTCCGGGCCGCCGCCCGCGTCCTGGCCGGCCGGGCCCGGCCACTCGGCCGGCTCCCGGTCCCGGTCCAGAGCGCGGAGGCCCCGGGGCGGGTGCTGTATCCGGTGGGGCACGGCTTGTCGTACTCCCCACGCTGACCGGCGGGGCCCGTGTGGGCAGCGGCCCCGTGGAGCGGCTGCCCACAACGGGTCACGGGCGCAGGCCGTGTTCCCGGGTCGCGTCCTCGTCGACCGCCGTGTCGATGCGCGCGTCGAACCGCGCCAGCGGCTGCGCCGCCTGGACCGCCGGGGCGGGGACCCCGGCCCAGGCCAGGATGCGGGCGGTGGCGTTGGCGCGCTCGGACTCGACGAGCCCGGCGACGTTCGCGCCGTGGTTCATGCCCGGCGCCACGTACACGTAGCTGTCACGCGCACCCTTGCCGAGGCGGAACTGCTCGGAGCCCCACGGGTCGTTGCCGCCGTAGACGAAGAGCATCCGGTTCGCGTTCTTGCGGACCCAGTCGTCGACGTCCCGCATGACCTGCGGCTTGAACTTCATGGGGATCTCGCGCGGCACGAAGCTGCTGGCCGGCTGGTAGCCGTAGCGGCTCAGGCCGTTCAGGTGCGGCTGCTTGATGGTGGGCGAGCCGAGCTCGGTGGCCGCCTGGTAGTAGTACGGCGTGTAGTACTCCAGGCCCTGGTCGGTGTAGGCGGACCAGCCGGAGTAGGCGTCGATCGTCTCGTAGACGGTGTCGTCGCTCGCGGTCGCCGCGTCCGGGATCTGGTCGCAGACGTCCTGGCCGTAGTACTGCCAGAAGCCCCACACGAAGTCGAGGACGACGGCCTCGTACGCCTTGTCGAGCGAGCCGACCGTGTTGAAGGTGGCGCCCTCGGACTCGGCCCAGGCCTTGTACTTCTTCTCCAGCGGCTCGCGCCGGACGAGGGCCTCGCGCTGCATGGCGTTCAGGCGGTCGCGGCAGTCCTTCGTGCCGACGGTCTCGAAGAACCGGTCGTAGGCCGAGTCCTCCTTGTTGACCACGTCGTTCGGGGCCACGTAGGCGACGACGCCGTCCATGTCGCGCGGGTAGAAGCGCTCGTAGTACGTGGCGGTCATGCCGCCCTTGGAGGCGCCGGTGGAGAGCCACTTCTGGCCGTAGACCGACTTCAGCGCCGTGTAGATGCGGTGCTGGTCGCTGGCCGCCTGCCAGATGTCGAGCTTCGACCAGTCGGCGGGCTGGGGGCGGGACGGCGTGAAGAAGCGGTACTCCATGGAGACCTGGTTGCCGTCGATGATCCGCGTCGGCTCGGTCCGGCTCGGCGTGGTGGAAAGACCGTAGCCGCTGGTGCGGAAGACGGTGGGGCGGCTCGTGTCCTTGTGGAGGATCGAGATCCGCTGCTTGAACGTGCCCGCCCACGGGCGGTGGTGGTCGATCGGCTGGACGTACTCCAGGACGAAGTAGCGGTAGCCGGCGTACGGCTTCTCCTCGATCAGGCTCATCCCGGGGATCGCCAGGATGCGGTCCTTGATGTCGGTGCTCGTGCTCTGCGAGTCGACGACGGTCGCGCTGCCGGTCTCCGTGTCCGCGGCGGTAGCCGCACCGGTCGACCCGACGGTGCCTATGAGCACCGAAAGCGACAGCGCCCATCTCAGCGACTTGCGCATTCACCCTCCCCTTGGTTCACAACGGTGTCGCGAACCTAGCGGGGGCAACGTGCGGACCGCCAGACCCAGTTGATCCTTACTCTTGGACTTATCCGTCCATCAGCACAGGATCCAGCCCGTCGCCGTGCCCCGGCCCGCCACCGAACCGGTCGCCTTGACGCAGCGGTTGAGGGCGTGGACGGTCAGGGGGCCCGCCTGCCGGTCGAAGCGCCCGGCCCGGACGACGGGGCGGGCGCCGCGCGGCTGGAGCGAGACGGCCATCGGGCGGCGGGGGCCGGGGCGCGTGGCGACGGTGACGGCGCAGACGTACTGGCGGGTCCGGTAGAGGCGCAGTTCCCCGGTGGCGAAGGTGATCGTCCGGGTGGGCCGGCCGTGGCAGACGGAGGCGGCGTCGGCGGTCCCGCCGCCGGGGCCCGGGCCGGGGAGGAGGAGCAGCGCGAGGGCGGCGAGGAGCGGGGCGAGCACGCGGGCGAGGGCGCGGGCGGGTGCGGGGCGGTGGTGCCCTTCGGACCGGTCCGTGGTCATGCGTTCCCCTCCCTGGGCGAGTCGTCGTACGGCCGTACGACGCACGACACCCCGGAATGGTTGCCTCCGCGTGTGCCGGTTACCCGAAGGTCGTCATGACCAGCATCACGAAGACGGCCTCCGCGCCGAACTGGACGCGGAACGCGGTCCGGGCGACGGACGTACGAGCCGCGCTCTGGGCGATCACGAAGGCCACGGCCGCCACGGCGAGGCTCCCGAGGTACGCGTAGCCGGGGGTGGAGCCGCAGCCGTCCCCGTACCCGACGCAGCGGGCGGCGTTCTCCGTGGTGAGGGCGACGATGCCGGCGAGCACGGTCGCCGGGACGAAGAGGCCCGCCCAGATCAGGGACAGCTTCCGCAGGCGCCGGCCGGCCACCTCGGCGGCCGGGGGAACGGCGGGCGAGGCGGTGGCGCGGGCGCGGGTCTCGTTGCTCATGTCCCCGATCCAAGCCCACGGGACGACGGCGGGGGATCCGCCGGGATACTCACCCGGCGGATCCCCCGTACTCAGGCCCGCTGCTCGGAAGCGGTCAGACCCGCTCCGGCTCCGGCTCCTCCGCCTCCCCGATGAAGGTGTTCCACAGCGTCGCGTAGCGGCCGCCCAGGGCGAGGAGCTCGTCGTGGGTGCCGTCCTCCGCGACCCGGCCGTGGTCCATGACGACCACGCGGTCGGCACGGGCGGCCGTCGTCAGCCGGTGGGCGACGACGAGCGTCGTGCGGCGGCCCGCGAGCCGGTCGGTGGCCTGGTTGACCTGGGCCTCGGTCGCCAGGTCCAGGGCCGCCGTGGCCTCGTCCAGCAGCAGGACGTCCGGGTCGACGAGCTCGGCGCGGGCCAGGGCGATCAGCTGGCGCTGCCCGGCGGAGAGGTTCCGGCCGTGCTCGGCGACCTCGTGGAGGTAGCCGCCGTCGAGCGTGGCGATCATGTCGTGCGCGCCGACCGCGCGGGCCGCCGCCTCGACCTCGGCGTCGGTCGCCTCGGGGCGGCCGTACGCGATGGCGTCGCGGATCGTCCCGGCGAAGAGGTACGCCTCCTGGGGGACGACGCCGAGCCGGTGGCGGTACGCGGTGAGGTCGAGGTCCCGCAGGTCGGTGCCGTCGGCGGTGACCCGGCCGCTCGTCGGGTCGTAGAACCGAGCGACCAGCTTGACCAGCGTGGACTTCCCGGCTCCGGTCTCGCCGACGAAGGCGACGGTCTGCCCGGCGGGGATCCGCAGGTCGATCCCGGTGAGGGCCGGCTCCTCGTCCCCGTACGCGAACGACACGTCCTCGAAGGCGATCTCGCCGCGCAGCGAGGGCACGTCCAGGGGCGCGTCGGCGGCGGCCGTCGACGTCGGCTCCTGGAGGAGCTCCTGCATCCGCTTCAGCGAGACGGCGGCCTGCTGGTAGCCGTCGAAGACCTGCGAGAGCTGCTGCACGGGGGCGAAGAAGAGGTCGATGTAGAGGAGGTAGGCGACGAGGGCGCCGGTGGTGAGGGTGCCGGCCTCGATGCGGTTCGCGCCGACGATCATGACGGCGGCGGCCGCGACCGAGGACAGCAGGGTCACGAACGGGAAGTAGACCGAGATCAGCCACTGGCCCCGGACGCGCGCCTCGCGGTACGCGTCGCTGCGCTCCGCGAACCGGGCCGCGCCCGAGCGCTCGCGGCGGAAGGCCTGCACGATCCGCAGGCCGGAGACCGACTCCTGGAGGTCGGCGTTGACGACGCTGATCCGCTCGCGCGCCAGCTCGTACGCCTTCACGCTGGAGCGGCGGAAGTAGTACGTGCCGATGGCGAGGACCGGCAGGGTCGCGAAGACGACCAGGGCGAGCTGGAGGTCGAGCACGAGCAGCGCGACCATGATCCCGAAGAAGGTGACGACCGAGACGAAGGCGGTGACCAGACCCGTCTGCAGGAACGTCGACAGGGCGTCGACGTCCGTGGTCATCCGGGTCATGATCCGGCCGGTGAGCTCGCGCTCGTAGTAGTCGAGGCCGAGCCGCTGGAGCTGGGCGAAGATCTTCAGGCGCAGCGCGTAGAGGACCCGCTCGCCGGTGCGGCCGGTCATCCGGGTCTCGGCGGTCTGCGCGACCCACTGCACGAGGACGGTGACCAGGGCGAGCGCGGAGGCCGCCCAGACGGCGCCGATCGCGAGCCGGTTCACGCCCTCGTCGATGCCGTGCCGGATCAGGACCGGAAGCAGCAGGCCCGCGCCCGCGTCGAGGGCGACCAGACCGAGGCTGATGAGCAGCGGGACGCCGAAGCCGCGCAGCAGCCGGCGCAGGCCGTACGCGTCCTCGGGCGACACGGCCCGGGCCTCGTCGACGTCGGGGACGTCGGTGGCGGGCGGCAGGGCCTCGACGGCGGCGAGCAGCTCGGGGGTCGCCCCGGGCGCGGGGCTTTCGCGGCCGGTGGTCTCGTCCCGTACCCACAGGGTGGGGGTGATGCCCCGCTCGGCGTCGAACTCGGCGTCCAGCTCGGCCCGCAGCGTGCGGTCCTCGGGGAGCTCGTCCGGCGGCGTGACGTGGCCGGGCGAGACGGCGCCGAGCTCCTCGGGGTCGGTGAGGAGGCGGCGGAAGAGCGGGGAGCGCTGCTCCAGCTCGGCGTGGGTGCCGATGTCGGCGAGGCGTCCCTCGTCGAGGACGGCGATGCGGTCGGCGAGGCCGAGGGTGGAGCGGCGGTGTGCGATGAGCAGGGTCGTGCGGCCCGCCATCACCGACTTCAGGGCCTCGTGGATCTCGTGCTCGACCTTGGCGTCGACGGCGGAGGTGGCGTCGTCGAGGAGGAGGAGCCGGGGGTCGGTGAGGATCGCGCGGGCGAGCGCGACGCGCTGGCGCTGGCCGCCGGAGAGGGTGAGGCCGTGCTCGCCGACCTTGGTGTCGTAGCCCTTGGGCAGCTCGGCGATGAAACGGTCCGCCTGGGCGGCGCGGGCGGCGGTCTCGATCTGCTCCCGGGTGGCGTCGGGGACGCCGTACGCGATGTTCGCCGCGACCGTGTCGGAGAAGAGGAAGGAGTCCTCGGGGACCAGGCCGACGGCGGCGCGCAGCGAGTCGAGGGTGAGTTCGCGGACGTCGTGGCCGCCGACGAGGACGGCGCCGTGGGTGACGTCGTAGAAGCGGGGCAGGAGGAGCGAGACGGTCGACTTGCCGGAGCCGGAGGCGCCGACGACGGCGACGGTCTCGCCGGGCCGGATCTCCAGGGAGAACCCGTCGAGCACCGGTCGCCCGTCCTCGTACGCGAAGGAGACGTCGTCGAACTCGACGGTCGCGGGCGCGTCCGCCGGAAGCTCCTTGGTCCCGTCCTCGATCACCGGCTCGGTGTCGATGAGGTCGTAGACCCGCTCGACGCCGGCGCGGGCCTGCTGGCCCACGGTGAGGACCACGGCGAGCATGCGGACCGGGCCGACGAGGGAGGCCAGGTAGGAGGAGAAGGCGACGAAGGTTCCGAGGGTGATCTGGTGCCGGTAGGCGAGCCAGCCGCCGAGCGCGAGGACGGCGACCTGGCCGAGGGCGGGCACGGCCTGGAGGGCGGGGGTGTACTTCGAGTTCAGCCGGATCGTGCGCAGCCGGCCCGCGAAGAGCTTCCGGCCGGCCTCGCGGATCTTGCCGGTCTCCTGGTCCTCCTGGCCGAAGCCCTTCACGACCCGGACGCCGGTCACGGCCCCGTCGACGACGCCGGCGACGACGGCGGCCTGCTGCTGGGCGTGCCAGGTGGCGGGGTGGAGGCGGGTGCGGCTGCGTTTGGCGATCCACCAGAGGGCGGGGGCGACGGCGAGCGCGACGAGGGTGAGCGGGATCGACAGCCAGGCCATGACGGCCAGCGAGATGAGGAACAGCAGGATGTTCCCGATGGTCATCGGGAGCATGAAGAGAAGACCCTGGATCAGCTGGAGGTCGCTGGTGGCACGGCCGACGACCTGTCCGGTGGACAGCTCGTCCTGCCGGCGCCCGTCGAGCCGGGTGACCGTGCCGTACATGTCGGTCCGCAGGTCGTGCTGGATGTCGAGGGCGAGGCGTCCGCCGTAGTAGCGGCGGACGTAGGTGAGGAGGTAGACGAGGACGGCCGCGCCGATGAGCAGCCCCGTCCAGACGCCGAGGCTCCGGGTCTTCGTCCCGATGACGTCGTCGATGATCACCTTGGTGACGAGCGGCACGAGGGCGAGCACGGCCATGCCCGCCAGTGAGGATCCCAGGGCGAGCAGCGTGTTCGCCTTGTACCGCCACGCGTACCCGGCCAGCCTGCGCGCCCAGCCCCGCTGTTTCTCCCCGACCGCCACGAGGTCCTCCCATTCGTCCTGCTCTACCGGAAGGCCCAACACGGCCGACGTGCGATTTCATCCCGCCGCAACAATTGCCGCCGGAGCGGGTAGGACTCCTCGGGGCCGCCGACGGGGCGGTGCCGTGGGCGGAGGGGAAGGGGAGGTCCGTGGGGAAGGTCGAGGACGGCAGGCCGTACCAGTGGGGGCGGCTGTACGCGGCGCTGCGGGCGGTACGGGGGCTCGCGTCGGCCGGCCGGGTGGTCCCGGCGACGGACCGGGAGCTGAGGGACACGACCAGCAGGCCGCGGACGGTCTTCGAGGGCTTCCTACGGACCGCGGGCCTCGACGTGCTGGCCGCCCGGGGGCGGGGCGGAGCCGTCGCCGAGGCGGCGGCGGTGGCCTTCGCCGACGTGGCGCTGCTGATACCCCCGGAGGCCATGGGCCGCGAGAACCTCACCCCGCAGACGGAGCACTTCCGCCAGGGGTACGAGGCACAGCTCGCCGCGTACCGGAAGGCCTGGGAGGGGCTCGTCGACTGAGCGGACGACCCGCCCGGCCCGCGTGGGGGCCGGGCGGGTCCGCTCTCAGTCCGTCGCGGGCCGGGCGGGTCCGCTCAGTCCGTCGCGGGCCGGGCGGGTCACCGGCGCCCGTCACAGGTGCGTCGGCTCGAACATCCTCAGGAGGGCCGGGAGGACCACCACCGACGGGCCCGGGGTGGCGAGGGCCTTCGCGAGGTCCGTCGCCAGGTTCTCCGGGGTCGTCAGGGCGGCGGGGACGCCGAAGGACTCGGACAGGGCGACGAAGTCCGGGCGGGTGAGCTCGGTGGCCGTGGCCTCGCCGAACGCACCCGTCATGTACTCCCGCAGGATCCCGTAGCCGCCGTCGTCGACGATCAGCCAGGTCACGTCGAGGCCGTACTGCTTCGCCGTCGCCAGCTCCGCGATCGAGTACATCGCGCCGCCGTCGCCGGAGACCGCGAGGACCGGCTGGGACGGGTCGGCGGCGGCCGCGCCGAGGGCGGCGGGGAAGCCGTAGCCGAGGCCGCCCGCGCCCTGGGCGGAGTGCATCGTGTTCGGGTGCCGCGCGTCGAAGGCCGACCACGCCCAGTACGCCAGGATCGTCATGTCCCAGAAGCTCGGGGCCCGGTCCGGGAGCGCCTCCCGGACCGCCGCGACGATCCGCTGCTCCAGGCCGAGGTCCTGGGCGGCGATCCGGTCCCGCACCTTGCCCAGGACGGCCGCGACCCGCTCGGCGGCGGCCGGGTCCGTCCGCTCCCCGACCGTCTCCAGGAGCGCCTGGAGCGCGAGGCGGGCGTCCGCGTGGATGCCGAGCGCGGGGTGGTTGGACTCCAGCTTGCCCGCGTCGGCCTCGATCTGGACCACCCGGCCGCGCGGGGCGAACGTGTGGTAGTTCGAGGACAGCTCGCCGAGGCCCGAGCCGACGACGAGGAGGACGTCGGCGTCCTCCAGGAAGTCCGTGGTGTGCCGGTCCTCCAGCCAGGACTGGAGGGACAGCGGGTGCTCCCAGGGGAAGGCGCCCTTGCCGCCGAAGGTGGTGACGACGGGGATGTCGAGCTTCTCCGCGAGCGCGAGGAGCTTGCCGGAGGCGTCGGAGCGGACGACCCCGCCGCCCGCGATGATCGCGGGCCGCTCGGCGTTCTCCAGGAGGTGCGCGGCGAGTGCCGTCAGCTCGGGGCGCGGGACGACCTCCTCGGGCGTCGCGTCCATGGCGGTGACCACCGGCAGGCTCGTCCCGGCGAGGAGCACGTCCTGCGGGATCTCCACCCAGACCGGCCCGTGCGGGGCGGTGAGCGCCGACTCCCAGGCCGCCGCGATCGCGGAGGGGATCTGGGACTGCGTACGGACCGTGTGGACGGACTTCACGACGTCCCGGAAGGAGGCCTGCTGGTCGCGGAGCTCGTGGAGGTAGCCGTGCCGGCCGCCGCCGAGCCCGGCCACCGGGATCTGGCTGCCGATGGCGAGGACGGGGGCGGAGGCGGCGGCCGCCTCCTGGAGCGCGGCGAGCGACATGAGCGCGCCGGGGCCGGTGGAGAGCAGCAGCGGGGCGGCCTCGCCGGTGATCCGGCCGTACGCGTCGGCGGCGAAGCCAGCGTTGTTCTCGACGCGGAGGCCGACGTAGCGGAGGTCGGAGCGGCGGAGGGCGTCGAACATGCCGAGGGCGTGCTGGCCGGGGAGTCCGAAGACGGTGGTGGCGCCGAGGCCGGTGAGGGTCTCGACGACGAGGTCACCGCCGTTCCGCCCTGCGGGCGGGTTGAGCGCGGCCTCGATCTGTGCGGCGGTGGGCCGGAGTACCAGGTCGTGGTCGTGGGTCATCGGCGGCGCCCGGGTGTACAGCTGGATCGGCGGAGACCGCCCCGACGAGGTGGCGAGCGAGGCCCTGGCCCGCAAGAACGAGGGCTTCACCGCCATCAAG
>NZ_JBEXSZ010000009.1:0-105565 GCF_040613865.1 Streptomyces sp. NPDC006197
GCCCGCAGAGGCGCCGTCCCGTGTGCCCACCCGTCCCGCCCTGCGGGACGATTGCCCACACGGGGGGGGGTGGGCGGGGGGCACCGCCCCGCCGGGCGCGGGCCCACACGGCGAGCGGGCGCGGCCTACGCCCCCTGGTCCGCGAAGCCCCTCGCCAGGACGGTCGGGCCGGGGTCCACCCCAGCGCACGGGCCCGGGTGTCCCGCGCGCCCCGGGCCCAGCCCGCCCAGGTCGGTGAGCCGGTGCACCACCGCGTCCGGCGCGATGCCGGCCACCGCCCGGCGCACCGCCTCCGCGTCGAGCGCGTCCACGGGACGCGGCCCGCGCCGGGAGATGCCCACGACCTCGTGGCCGGCCGCCTCCGGGCGGGGTACGAGCTGACGACCGACGGCACCCGTGGCGCCCGCGACCAGTACACGCATGGGCTTCGGCCCAGAAGATCGTCATCTCCCGGAAACACGCCGGTGTGAAGCTCGGCCCATGACCGCACGTATCGAGGAGAACCGCTCCCACCCCCGCCTCCCCGCCCTGCTCACCGCCTACCACCTCGTGAACCAGGCCGAGAAGGGCGCCGCCGTCGCGACCGCCGCCGAGCTTCCGGCCGGGTACCGCGCGGAGGCCGAGGACCCGGCCGCCGCGTTCGCCGCCGACACCGTCCTGCTCGCCACTCCGCCCGGCGCCGACGAGCCGGTCGGCTGCGTGGTCCTCAAGGCTCCCCGGGAGGGCCGCGCGCCCGAGGTCAAGCGGCTCTGGGTGGCGCCCGAGGCCCGTGGGAAGGGGATCGCGAAGGCGCTCATGGCCGAGGCCCTGCGCCGGGCGGCGGCTGACGGCGCCCCCGCCGTGCGCCTCACGGTCTGGAACTGGCGGGAGGAGCCGCTCGCCCTCTACCGGAGCCTCGGCTTCGGGCCCGTCGCCTCCTGGGACGACCGTCCCGGCCTCCTCTGCCTGGAGCGGCGGCTCGATCTCATCGAGCGGCTGGACCCCGACGCCGTACGGGCCCATGCTCCGGCCGGGCTCGCCGCGCTCCTCGTCGACGCGGTCGACGGCGGGGCGTCCGTGGGCTTCCTGGCGCCCCTGGACGCCGCCGAGGCGGCCTCCTGGTGGGCCGGGGTCGCCGAGGAGGCTGCGAGGGGGGTACGGGACGTCTGGGCGGCCCGCGCCCCCGACGGGCGGCTGACGGGCGTCGTCACCCTCGTCCGTGCCGGGGCGCCCAACGGCCGGCACCGCGGCGAGATCGCCCGGCTCCTCGTCCACAGCTCGGCCCGCGGCCGGGGCCTCGGGCAGCGCCTCCTCGCCACGGCCGAGGCGCACGCCGCCGCCACGGGCCTCGGGCTGCTGGTCCTGGACACCCAGACCGGCAGCCCGGCCGAGCGCCTCTACCGGGGCGCGGGCTGGACCGTCGCCGGGACGATCCCGGACTTCGCCGCAGACCCGACCGGCAGCCTCCGCCCCACCACGCTCTACTACAAGCGCCTCTAGGGGTGCCCCGGGCACGCGAAAGGGCCCCGGGAGGCGGATCGCCTCCCGGGGCCCTTCGTACGCTGTTCCGCTGTCCGCTACGGCAGCTGTGCCGCCCGCGCCTCCCGGCTCTCACGCCGGTTGTCGCGGAAGGTGTTCACCCGACGGGCCGTCGCGAAGAGGGGGATCACGGCGCCCATCACGACCTGCAGCGCGCAGCCGGTCTGGAGCAGGAGCTGCCCGCCCGGCGCGTCGAACGCCCAGGCCGCCAGCATGCCCATCGCGCCCACGATCCAGCTGAGCATCGCGACCGCGAGGACGCCCCGCGGCTTGGGGTACTCGACCCGGCTCACCATCAGCCAGGCGACACCGATGATCGCGAGCAGCGTCGGGATGAACGGCAGCTCCAGGAGCACGATCGAGACCACCGTCAGCGCGCCGAAGGGGCTCGGCATGCCCTGGAACATGCCGTCCTTCATGGTCACGCAGGAGAATCTCGCGAGCCTCAGCACCACGGCGAGCAGCACCACGATCGCGGCCACCGCCGAGACCTTCTGCTGCGCGCCGTCCGCGACCATTCCGTACACGAGCACGAAGTAGGCCGGGGCCAGACCGAAGCTGATCAGGTCCGACAGGTTGTCGAGCTCGGCACCCATCGGCGAGCTGCGGAGCTTGCGCGCCACGATGCCGTCGAAGAGGTCGAAGATCGCCGCGGCCAGCATCAGGATCACGGCGGTGGCGGCGCTGTTGCGCGCCATGCCGGTCTCGCTGCTGCCGGTGAGGTCCGGGATGAGGATGCCGGTGGTGGTGAAGTACACCGCCATGAAGCCACACGTGGCGTTACCGAGCGTGAGGGCGTCCGCTATGGACAGCCTCAGCGACAGCGGCATCTCCTCGGTGTCCTCGGCCGCCTCCGCCTCGGCGTCGGCGACCCAGTCGGCGGCCCGTGTGTCGGGATCAATCACGGTCAATGCGAGTCACCCCC
Source organism: Streptomyces sp. NPDC006197 (assembly GCF_040613865.1). Classification (NCBI taxonomy): domain Bacteria; kingdom Bacillati; phylum Actinomycetota; class Actinomycetes; order Kitasatosporales; family Streptomycetaceae; genus Streptomyces; species Streptomyces sp. NPDC006197. The sequence goes on from NZ_JBEXSZ010000009.1 coordinate 2,444, forward strand.
GCGGTGGTGACCTGGCCGACCTCGACCGCGACCTCGACGCCCTCGGGGAGGTAGATGTCGACGCGCGAGCCGAATCGGATCAGACCGATGCGGTCGCCCTGCTCGACCTTCGTCCCCTGCGGGAGGTACGGCACGATCCGTCGGGCGACGGCGCCCGCGATCTGCACCATCTCGATGTCACCGAGCTCAGTGTCGAAGTGCCAGACAACGCGCTCGTTGTTCTCGCTCTCCTTGTTGAACGCCGGGACGAACCCGCCGGGGACGTGCTCCACGGACGTCACCGTGCCGGCCAGCGGCGCGCGGTTGACGTGGACGTTCAGCGGGCTCATGAAGATGGCGACCCGGGTCCGCCCGTCCTTCCACGGCATGATGCTCTGCACCACACCGTCGGCGGGGGAGATGACCCGGCCCTGAGCGATCTCGCGCTCGGGGTCGCGGAAGAACCAGAGCATGCCGGCCGCGAGAGCGGTGGTCGGCACGGCGATGGCCGCGGCGCGCCTCGACTTGCGGGAGCGCGCGAGGCTGAGCGCCGCGGTGGCCACGGTCGGCAGAAGCCACGGCGATGCTCCGCGTGCGATGCGTACGCCCTTGAGGCTGTCGCGATGTGCAGAGGTTCGACTGTCGGGCATGGATGACCTTCGTAGCGGATGATGCCGCACTGGCAACGGGGGACGGCGGCTTTCCGGCGATGCTATCGGTTGCGGGGCGCAACTGGGCAAGCCAGGAACCGAGTCGACGGCCGGAAGACGAACACAGGGTGTGATCTTCTTCGCGGCCGTACCGACTCAAAAGCGACAATCAGCCCTGGAATCGGTACTCCTCCAGGAGCCGACGACCAATGATCATTTTCTGGATCTCGGCGGTACCTTCGCCGATGAGCAGCATCGGAGCCTCCCGGTAGAGACGCTCGATCTCGTACTCCTTCGAGAAGCCGTATCCGCCGTGAATGCGGAAGGCGTCCTCGACGACCTCCTTGCAGTACTCGGAGGCGAGGTACTTCGCCATCCCTGCTTCGAGGTCGTTTCGTTCCCCGGAGTCCTTTTTGCGTGCTGCGTTCACCATCATGGCATGGGCGGCCTCGACCTTGGTAGCCATTTCGGCCAGCTTGAACTGGATCGCCTGGTGCTGGGCGATCGCCTTGCCGAAAGTGTGACGCTGCTGGGCATACGAGACGCCCAGTTCGAAAGCACGCTGCGCGACGCCGCAACCACGGGCAGCCACGTTCACGCGGCCGACCTCGACGCCGTCCATCATTTGGTAAAACCCTCGGCCGGTGACCCCGCCGAGCACACGATTGGCCGGAATGCGCAGTCCGTCCATGATGAGTTCGGTCGTGTCGACGCCCTTGTAACCCATCTTGTCGATCTTGCCGGGGATCGTGAGGCCGGGTCGGACCTCTCCGAAGCCGGGCTCCTTCTCGACGAGGAAGGTCGTCATCGACTTGTGGGGGGCCGTGCCCTCCGGGTGTCCTTCGTCACTTCGGACGAGGACGGCCACCAGCGTTGACGTGCCGCCGTTCGTCAGCCACATCTTCTGGCCGTTGAGGACGTACTCGTCGCCGTCCCTGACCGCCTTCGAGGTGATCGCCGACACGTCCGAGCCGAGGCCCGGCTCCGACATCGAGAAGGCGCCGCGCGTCTCGCCGGCCGCCATCCGCGGAAGGAAGTACTCCTTCTGCTCCTGGGTGCCGTGCTGCTTGAGCATGTACGCCACGATGAAGTGGGTGTTGATGATGCCGGAGACCGACATCCAGCCGCGGGCGATCTCCTCCACGCACAGCGCGTAGGTGAGCAGCGACTCTCCCAGGCCCCCGTACTCCTCGGGGATCATCAGGCCGAAGACGCCGAGCTCCTTGAGCCCGTCCACGATCTGCTGCGGGTACTCGTCGCGGTGCTCCAGCTCCGTCGCGACCGGGATGATCTCCTTGTCGACGAAGTCCCGGACGGTGGCGAGGATCTCCTGCTGGACATCGGTCAGACCGTGGGTCTGGGCGAGTCGCGCCATGACTACTTCTCCGACTTCTTGGAGGGCTCGATGAGCTCGGGGCGGCCGGGCTGCTCGCCGCCGCGCTCCTTGATGTACGTCTCGGTGGGGACCATCACCTTGCGGCGGAAGACGCACACGAGGGTGCCGTCCTGCTTGTAGCCCTTGGTCTCGACGTAGACGATGCCGCGGTCGTTCTTCGACTTCGACGGGGTCTTGTCGAGGACCGTGGTCTCGCCGTAGATCGTGTCGCCGTGGAAGGTCGGCGCCACGTGCCGCAGCGACTCGATCTCCAGGTTGGCGATGGCCTTGCCGGAGACGTCCGGCACGGACATGCCGAGCAGCAGCGAGTAGATGTAGTTGCCGACGACGACGTTCTTGCCGAAATCCGTCGTGTTCTCGGCGTAGTTCACATCCATGTGCAGCGGATGGTGGTTCATCGTCAGCAGACAGAAGAGGTGGTCGTCGTATTCGGTGACCGTCTTTCCGGGCCAGTGCTTGTAGACGGCACCGACTTCGAACTCTTCGTACGTGCGGCCGAACTGCATCGGGATCAGGCCTCCGGGATCTCGAACTTGCTGGTGCGCTGCATGCCGGCGGCGCGGCCCTTGCCGGAGATGACCAGGGCCATCTTGCGGGAGGCCTCGTCGATCATCTCGTCGCCGAGCATCGCGGAGCCCTTCTTCCCGCCGGCCTCGGACGTGTAGTAGTCGTACGCGTCGAGGATCAGCTCGGCGTGGTCGTAGTCCTCCTGCGAGGGCGAGAAGATCTCGTTCGCGGCGGCGACCTGGTCCGGGTGCAGCACCCACTTGCCGTCGAAGCCCAGGGCGGCGGCGCGCTGCGCGACCGCCTTGTAGCCCTCCTGGTTGCGGATCTGCAGGTAGGGGCCGTCGATCGCCTGGAGGTTGTTGGCGCGGGCCGCCATCAGGATGCTCATCAGGATGTGGTGGTACGCGTCCGCCGGGTAGCCGGGCGGCTGCTCGCCGACGACGAGGGACTTCATGTTGATGGAGGCCATGAAGTCGGCCGGGCCGAAGATGATCGTCTCGACGCGCTGGGAGGCCTGCGCGATCGCGTTGACGTTGGTCAGGCCCTGCGCGTTCTCGATCTGCGCCTCGATGCCGATCTTGCCGACCTCGAAGCCCATGGTCTTCTCGATCTGCGTGAGCAGCAGGTCGAGGGCGACGATCTGCTGGGCGTCCTGGACCTTCGGCAGCATGATGCAGTCGAGGTTCTGGCCGGCGCCCTCGACGACCGTGACGACGTCGCGGTAGGTCCAGTGGGTCGTCCAGTCGTTGACGCGGACCACGCGGGTCTTGCCGGTCCAGTCGCCCTCGTTCAGGAACTTCACGATGGTGTGCCGGGCCTCGGGCTTGGCCAGCGGGGCGCACGCGTCCTCCAGGTCGAGGAAGACCTGGTCGGCGGCGAGGCCCTGGGCCTTCTCGAGGAAGCGCGGGTTGGAGCCGGGGACCGCCAGGCAGGAGCGGCGGGGGCGGAGCCGGTTCACAAGGCTGGTCATGCGAGGACCTCCGTACTTTCCAGGGGGCTGAGCTTGTTCGCTTGCCGGATCTCGTCGACGATACGGCCGATGATCTCCGTGATACCGAAGTCCTTCGGTGTGAAGACGGCGGCGACACCCGCGCGCTTCAGTTCTGCGGCGTCGGCGTTCGGGATGATTCCGCCGACGATGACCGGGATGTCCGGCGCGCCCGCCTCGCGGAGACGGTCGAGGACGTCCGGGACCAGTGCGGAGTGCGAGCCGGAGAGGATCGACAGACCCACGCAGTGCACGTCCTCCGCCAGGGCGGCGTCGACGATCTGCTCGGGGGTCAGCCGGATGCCCTGGTAGACCACCTCGAACCCGGCGTCACGCGCGCGTACGGCGATCTGCTCGGCCCCGTTGGAGTGCCCGTCCAGGCCCGGCTTGCCGACGAGCAGCCGCAGCCGCCCGACGTTCATGTCCTCGGCGGTCCGGGCCACCTTCTCGCGGACCAGGGCGAGCGGCGTGCCCGCCTCGGCCGTCACGGCGACCGGGGCGGAGGAGACGCCCGTCGGGGCGCGGAACTCGCCGAACACCTCGCGCAGGGCCCCGGCCCACTCGCCGGTGGTGACCCCGGCGCGGGCGCACTCCAGGGTGGCCTCCATGAGGTTGTCCGTGCCCTTGGCGGCCTCCTTGAGGCGCTCCAGGGCCTTGCAGGGCCGCGGGTGGTTGAACGGCGGCTGGTAGCGGTTGTCGCGCCAGGTCTTCAGCGAGCCGACGACCCGGGCCTCGACCGCCGGGTCGACCGTCATGATCGCGGTGTCCAGATCGGCGGTGAGGGGGTTCTCCTCGGTCGACTGGAAGATGTTCACGCCGACGATCTTCTCGTCGCCGGCCTCGATCCGGGCGCGCCGCTCGGCGTGCGAGGAGACCAGCTGCGACTTGAGGTAGCCGGACTCGACGGCGGCCATCGCGCCGCCCATCTCCTGGATCCGGTCGATCTCGGCCATGCACTCCTCGACGAGGGCGCCCACCTTGGCCTCGATCACGTGCGAGCCGGCGAAGATGTCCTCGTACTCCAGCAGGTCGGACTCGTGGGCGAGCACCTGCTGGATGCGCAGCGACCACTGCTGGTCCCAGGGCCGGGGGAGGCCGAGGGCCTCGTTCCAGGCCGGGAGCTGCACGGCGCGCGCGCGGGCGTCCTTGGAGAGGGTGACGGCCAGCATCTCCAGGACGATCCGCTGGACGTTGTTCTCCGGCTGCGCCTCGGTCAGGCCGAGGGAGTTGACCTGGACGCCGTAGCGGAAGCGCCGCTGCTTGGCGTTCTCGATGCCGTACCGCTCCAGCGTGATCTTGTCCCAGATGCGGCCGAAGGCGCGCATCTTGCACATCTCCTCGATGAAGCGGACGCCCGCGTTCACGAAGAAGGAGATGCGGGCGACCACCTCGCCGAAGCGGTCCTCGGGGACCTGACCGGAGTCACGGACCGAGTCGAGGACCGCGATCGCGGTGGCCATCGCGTACGAGATCTCCTGGACCGGCGTGGCCCCGGCCTCCTGCAGGTGGTAGCTGCAGATGTTGATCGGGTTCCACTTCGGGATGTGGTTGACCGTGTACGCGATCATGTCCGTCGTGAGGCGGAGCGAGGGGCCGGGCGGGAAGACGTGCGTCCCGCGCGACAGGTACTCCTTCACGATGTCGTTCTGCGTGGTGCCCTGGAGCTTGGTGATGTCCGCACCCTGCTCCTCGGCGGCCACCTGGTAGAGCGCCAGCAGCCACATGGCGGTGGCGTTGATGGTCATCGAGGTGTTCATCTGCTCCAGGGGGATGTCCTGGAACAGCCGGCGCATGTCACCGAGGTGCGAGACGGGGACGCCGACCCGGCCGACCTCGCCGCGGGCGAGGATGTGGTCGGGGTCGTACCCGGTCTGCGTCGGCAGGTCGAACGCGACCGAGAGGCCGGTCTGACCCTTGGCGAGGTTGCGCCGGTACAGCTCGTTGGACGCCTCGGCGGTCGAGTGACCGGCGTACGTCCGCATGAGCCACGGCCGGTCCTTCTGGCGCTCAGTCATCTTCGGGACCTCAGATGTTCCGGAAGCGGTTGATGGCGTCGACGTGCTGGGCCCGGAGCTCCGGGTTGCTGACGCCCAGGCCCTCCTGCGGGGCGAGGGCGAGGACGCCGACCTTGCCCTGGTGGAGGTTGCGGTGGACGTCGTACGCGGCCTGGCCGGTCTCCTCCAGGGAGTAGACCTTCGACAGCGTCGGGTGGATCTTGCCCTTGGCGATCAGGCGGTTGGCCTCCCACGCCTCGCGGTAGTTCGCGAAGTGCGAGCCGATGATCCGCTTCAGCGACATCCACAGGTAGCGGTTGTCGTACTGGTGCATGTAGCCCGAGGTCGAGGCGCAGGTGGTGATGGTGCCGCCCTTGCGGGTGACGTACACGGAGGCGCCGAAGGTCTCGCGGCCCGGGTGCTCGAAGACGATGTCGATGTCCTCGCCGCCGGTCAGCTCGCGGATCTTGGAGCCGAACCGCTTCCACTCGCGCGGGTCCTGGGTGTTCTCGTCCTTCCAGAACTTGTAGCCCTCGGCGTTGCGGTCGATGACCGCCTCGGCGCCCATGGACCGGCAGATGTCGGCCTTCTCGGGGGAGGAGACGACACAGATCGGGTTGGCGCCGCCGGCCAGGGCGAACTGCGTGGCGTACGAGCCGAGTCCGCCGCTCGCGCCCCAGATGAGGACGTTGTCGCCCTGCTTCATGCCGGCGCCGTTGCGGGAGACCAGCTGGCGGTAGGCGGTGGAGTTGACGAGGCCGGGCGCCGCCGCCTCCTCCCAGCTGAGGTGGCCGGGCTTCGGCATCAGCTGGTTGGACTTGACGAGGGCGATCTCGGCGAGGCCGCCGAAGTTGGTCTCGAAGCCCCAGATGCGCTGCTCGGGGTCGAGCATCGTGTCGTTGTGGCCGTCCGAGGACTCCAGCTCGACCGAGAGGCAGTGCGCGACGACCTCGTCGCCGGGCTGCCAGGCGTTGACGCCCGGGCCGGTGCGCAGGACGACGCCCGCGAGGTCGGAGCCGATGACGTGGTACGGCAGGTCGTGGCGCTTGGTGAGCTCGGAGAGCCGGCCGTAGCGCTCCAGGAAGCCGAAGGTCGAGACCGGCTCGAAGATCGAGGTCCAGACCGAGTTGTAGTTGACCGAGCTCGCCATGACGGCCACGAGCGCCTCGCCCGGGCCGAGCTCGGGGAGCGCGACGTCGTCGAGGTGGAGCGACTTGCGCGGGTCCTTGTCGCGGCTGGCGACGCCGGCGAACATCTCCGCCTCGTCCTTGTGGACGGTGACGGCCCGGTACGACTCGGGGAGCTTGATGTTCGCGAAGTCGGCGGACGTGGAGTCCGGGGACTGGATCGCGTCCAGGATTTCCTTCACGGGTTGCCTCCGGCGGTGAGCGTCCTGAGGGAGGGACGCCTGAGGGTTACGGCGGTGAGTACTGCTGTGGAGGTGTGCCGTCGGTTCGGCTCGGTGGTGCGGTGGCGGCGCTGTGTGGTGGAGCGCGAGGGTGCCTGTGACGCAGGCGTCCGGGCGCACCAACCGTCGGTTGGTGGGGACAGCCGGCGAGCGAGGTGTGATCTCTGCGCGCCGGCCGCCCGGACAACATCAACGTATGGCACGCCGTGTCACCTGACAAGGCACTGCGTGCCAACAATTTCCCTCAGATGCGATCTGCCCGTCACGGATGAGCGATGATCGATCGAAATGGCCCGTGAGCTGCGGGAACATCGCGGAACGCCGAGAGGGCCGCCCCCGGAATCCGGGGGCGGCCCTCTCGGCGGAGCGGGGCTCAGGCCTTGGTGAGCGCCTGCTGGATGGTTCGCATGACCTCGTCGAGCGGGGCGTCCGTGCGGGCCACGGCGACCACCACGTCGCCCGTCGTGGACGCCGTCGCGGCCGGCGTCTCCGGGGCCGGCTCGGCCGGTGCGGCGGTGGTGCTCCCGGCGGCCGCCGGCCGGGCGCCTATGCCCGAGCCGAAGGTCTCCCGGACGATCGCGAAGGCGTGGTCGAGCTGGGCCTCCACGTCACCCTCGCCCCCCGCCCGCAGCCAGCGGCGCAGCACGTGGTTGTGGGCGGTGACGACCGCCGACGCGGCCACCTCGGCGAGCAGCGGGTCGTCGTTGCCGTCGTGGTGGTCCCGCTCGTCGAAGTGCCCGAGGAGATAGCGGGTGAAGAGCCGCTCGTAGCGGGCCACCGAGGCGATCTCCCGCTCCCGCAGGGTCGGCACCTCGCGGGTGAGCCGGTAGCGCTCCACGGAGACCGCGGGGGACCCCGCGTACATCTTCATGACTTCCTTGATGCCCCGGCACACCGTGTCGAGCGGGTGCTCGTGCGGCGGCGCGGCGTTCAGCACCGCCTCCGCCCGCACCAGCGTGTCGTCGTGGTCGGGGAAGATCGCCTCTTCCTTGGACCGGAAGTGCCGGAAGAACGTCCGCCGCGCGACCCCGGCCGCGGCCGCGATCTCGTCGACGGTGGTCGCCTCGTACCCCTTGGTCGCGAAGAGCTCCATGGCGGCGGTGGCGAGCTCCCGGCGCATCTTGAGCCGCTGCGCGGCGGCACGGGTGCCCGCCGCGCTCTCCGGAGCGTCGGACGGGGACGTGGCACGGGGTGTCTTCGCGGCCTTGGGCATGGTCCGAACGTACTGCATCGGAGGGGGAGTGTGCCCAGGTGGGGGCGGGGAAGCCCCCGGGGCACCGGCGGTGCCCGGGGGACTCAGCAGACCGCCCCAGCCGGCGGTGCGGGGCTCAGCGTCGGGCATATTCGCGGAAGCCGCGACCCGTCTTGCGGCCCAGGCAGCCCGCCGCCACCAGGTGCTCCAGGAGCGGGGCGGGGGCCAGGCCCGGGTCGCGGAACTCGCGGTGCAGCACCTGCTCGATCGCGAGCGAGACGTCCAGGCCGACCACGTCGAGCAGCTCGAACGGGCCCATCGGGTAGCCGCCGCCCAGCTTCATGGCCGCGTCGATGTCGTCCAGGGTGGCGTAGTGCTCCTGGACCATCTTGACCGCGTTGTTCAGGTACGGGAAGAGCAGCGCGTTCACGATGAAGCCGGCGCGGTCGCCGCAGTCCACCGGGTGCTTCCTGATCTTCGTCGTGACCTCGCGGACGGTGGCGTGGACGTCGTCGGCGGTCAGGACCGTACGGACGATCTCCACCAGCTTCATCGCCGGCGCCGGGTTGAAGAAGTGCATCCCGATGACGTCCTGCGGGCGCGAGGTGGCGCGGGCGCAGGCGATGACCGGCAGCGAGGAGGTCGTGGTGGCCAGCACCGCGCCCGGCTTGCAGATCTTGTCGAGCCGCCCGAACAGCTCCTGCTTGACCGCCAGGTCCTCGGCGACCGCCTCGACGGCCAGGTCGACCTCGGCGAAGGCGTCGAGCGAGCCGGCGGGGGTGATCAGGGCGAGCGTCGTGTCGCGCGCCTCGGCCGTCATCCGGCCCTTGTCGACCGAGCGGGCCAGGGACTTGGCGATCCGGGCCTTGGCGGTGTCCGCCTTCTCCTGGGAGCGGGCGGCGAGCACGACCGCGTAACCGGCCTTGGCGAAGACCTCGGCAATGCCGGAGGCCATGGTGCCCGAGCCGGCGACGCCGACCGAGCGGATCTCACGGCCGCCGCCGGCGTCGGCGGAGGCGAGCGGGGTCAGCGCGTCGGGCACGACCTCGCCGGAGCCCGGCGCCGCGTACGTGTAGAAGCCGCGGCCCGCCTTACGACCGGTCAGACCGGCCTCGCTGAGCTGCTTGAGGATCGGGGCAGGGGCGTGCAGCCGGTCGTGCGAGGCGGCGTACATGGCCTCCAGGACCGTACGGGCCGTGTCGACGCCGACCAGGTCGAGCAGCGCCAGCGGGCCCATCGGCAGGCCGCAGCCCAGCTTCATCGCCGCGTCGATGTCCTCGCGGGAGGCGTACTTGGCCTCGTACATGGCGGCGGCCTGGTTCAGGTAGCCGAAGAGCAGCCCGTCCGCGATGAAACCGGCCCGGTCGCCGACCGCCACCGGCTCCTTGCCGAGGTCCTGGGCGAGCCGGGTGACGGCGTCCACGGCCCGCGGGTCGGTCAGCACCGAGGAGACCACCTCGACCAGCTTCATCGCCTGGACCGGGGCGAAGAAGTGCAGGCCGAGGACCCGCTCGGGGTGCGCCGAGTCGGCGGCGAGCCGGGTCACCGAGAGGGCGTTGGTGCCGGTGGCCAGGATCGCGTCCGGGCGGACGATCCCGTCGAGGGCCCGGAAGACCTCCTGCTTCGCCTCGTACGACTCGGGCACGACCTCGATCACGAGGTCGGCCCCGGCGGCCGCCTGGAGGTCGGAGAAGGTACGGAAGCGGGCCAGGACGTCCTGCCGCTCCTCCTCGGTGATCCGCTCGCGGGCCACCGCGCGGGCGGTGGAGGCCTCCAGGGCGGCGACGGCCTGGGCGGCGGCGGTGTCGCTGATGTCGATGCCGATGACCTCGCGGCCGGCCCGGGCGAGGACGTCGGCGATACCCGTGCCCATGGTGCCGAGACCGACGACGGCGATGGTGGAGAGAGGGGTGTCCATCAGGGGACTCCAGAGGAAGAGTGACGACTGAGGGCAGTGCGCGCACGAAAGGGGCGCGGGAAAGAGCGAGGGCGAGGCCCGGAAAAGAGGGCGGTGCCCAGGGAAAAGGTGCGACGGGCTCTGTCCCGGAGCCACGTCGAAACTGCCGAACCTACGAGCGAACACAACGGCTGCGTCACCAGGCCGTCGTGAGAAGTGCGGGGGGTGCCCGCTCACCTGAGACTAACCGGCCGGTAACGAGCGCGCCAGTCCCGGGAAGTTGGGAAAGTGTGATCTGGATCGCGGATAGGGTCGCATTCATGGAAATCTCCGAGGATCCGGAATTCTGCTCGATGATCGATCGATTGCGGGACGAGATCGAGAATGGCTCCGGAGAAGTCCCGGCGGCATTCACGGAACTCGTCGCGACACAGGATCGCGAGGAACTGCACCGCGTCCTCACGGAACCCGGCCGGCCGCTCTGGGCCCGCGAGATCGCCGCCTACTCCCTCGGCGTCGCCGGCGACCCCCGTGCCTTCGAGGCCCTCGTCCTGCTCCTCAACCACCGCGACCCGGAGCGCTGCGTCACCGCCGCCCACGCCCTGGTCCGGCTCGGCGACCCCCGCACCGCGCGCGCGGCCGCGGCCCTCGCCACCAACGAACTCCGCGTCGCCTACGCCCTGCTCCCGGTCCGGCTGCTCGCCGAACTCCGCGCGCCCGAATCCGTGCCGGCCCTGATCGCCGTCCTCGGACGGCGACTTCGGCCCGACGACCCCCACTGGCGGGTCGGCCTCGCCTGTGCGGAGGGCCTGGGCGCCCTGGGGGATCCCAGGGCCCGCGCGGTCCTGGAGGAGGCGCTGCCGCACCCCAGGCTCGGCACGGCCGCCGCACGGTCACTGCACCTGCTCGGCCCCGCCGACTGACCGGAGGCCGGGACGCGGGAGTGCCGGCACCAGGGTCCCGGCCGCCGCGAGGACCGCGGGGAACGCGGCCAGCGCGAAGCACAGCGGCAGCGGCAGCCGCCCCACCAGGAGGCCCACACCCGCGGTCGCCGTCGTGCTGCCCGCGTTGAACGCGGTGTTGACCCAGGCCCCGGCCCGGGTGCGGCGGCCGGGACCGGCGGACTCGTCCGCCAGCAGGTACGCGCTCGTGAGCGCCGGTGCCAGGAACAGGCCGCCGAGCGCCACCACGCCGACCAGTGCGTACGGATGCGGGGAGAGCCCCGCCACCGCCAGGGCCCCGCCGAGGCCGAGCGTGAGCAGGGAGAGGCGCACGGCGGTGGGCAGCCGCCAGGACACGGCGCCGTGGACCAGACCGCCCACCGCACTGCCCGCCGACAGCGCGGCCAGCGCCCAGGGCACCACCCCCGGTCGCCCGTGCGCGTCCGCGAACGCGATCACGAGCAGGTCCAGGGCGCCCAGGCACATGCCCATCGCCGCGGCGACGGCCGCCGCCCGGGCCGGTCCGCCGCCGAACGCCCCCACCGGGCCCGCCGCCGTCTCCGGAGCCTCGCGCTCCCGCTCTTTCGTCGCGCCCCGCACGACCGGCGAGGTGACGAGTGCGAGCGTGCCGGTCAGGACGAGCCCGGCGCTCACCACGAGCCCGGCCGGCGCCGCCGCGTACCGCACGAGCAGCCCCACCAGCAACGGGCCCGTGACGAAGAGGAGTTCCTCCGCCACCGTGTCCAGGCTGTACGCGCGCCGCAGCAGGTCCCGGTCGGGCAGCATCTCGCTCCACAGCGCCCGCGTCACCGGGCCGAGCGGCGGGATCACCGCCCCCGCGGCGGCGGCCAGGACCGCGAGGGCGACCGGCGGGGCCGTGGGCCGGGCCGCCGCCACCGCGAGCGCGACGAGCAGCAGCGCGCACGCGGCGGCCAGGGGCACCAGCGCGCGGCGCGGCCCGAACCGGTCGACGAGACCGGCTCGCGCGGGCGACAGCAGGACACCGGCCAGCCCGAACACGGCCATGGCCGTGCCGGCCGCGGCGTACGAACCGGTCCCGTCCTTCACGGAGAGGACCAGGGAGAGCGGGGTGACGCCGTTGGACAGCCGCCCCAGGAGGGCCGCGCCGAAGGTGCGGCGGGCGTGCGGGGTCCGTAGCACCGCGGCGTACGTGGGCTCGGGGGAGTGGACAGGGGAGGTCACGGACATGACGGAGTTCCTCGGAAGGGGCGCCGGGCAGCGGCCTGCGGCGCCGGGGCGTGCGGGGACGGCGGGACACCGCGCCCGGCTGGGCACGGTCGTCGGATCGCCGACTCCTACGCACGGAAGAGGAACATGCGCGTCAACCTAGCAAACGGAGCTCCGCGCCGGTCTCACCGGGGCGGAGCTCAGGCCTGCTCCGGCACCAGCGCGAACGCCTCGATCTCGATGAGCAGTTCAGGGCGGACCAGCGCCGACACCTGGACCGCCGAGCTCGCCGGCAGCGGCGCGCCCGCGAAGTGGGCGTCCCGGGCGTCCCGTACCGCCGGGAGGTGGGCCACGTCCGTGACGAAGTACGTCAGCTTCACCACGTCCCCGAAGCCCGCACCGGCCGTTGCGAGGCAGCGCTCCAGGTTCGCGAAGACCTGGTGGGCCTGGGCCGCCGCGTCGCCCTCCCCGACCACCGCGCCGGAGGCGTCGAGGGCGCACTGTCCGGATATCGCGACGAACCGGCCCGTGCCCCACACGACGTGGCTGTACTGGGGGCTGGGCGCGAGGCCGTCGGGCGCGGGCACGTGGGTGAGGTGGCTCGTCATGCCTCCCATCCTCGCGCACGCCACCGACAGTGCCCGCCCCCCTTTTTCGGGGAGTGGGCACCGGGGAGAGGCGGGAGGAGGGTCAGCGCACGTGGCCGAGGAGACCGTGGAGGGCGATGCCGGCCCGCTCCGCGCGCACCGCGCCCGCCCGCTTGCCGCTCTTCTCCGGGGTCGTCGGCGCAGCCGCGGTCACGGGCTCCGGCTCCGGGTCGGGGAGCGCGGCGCAGATCGCGTCCACCTCGGTGTCGCCCTCGCCGCGCGGGACCTTGCCCGTGGCGAGGTAGGCGGCCAGGTGCTCGTCGAGGCAGTCGTTCCCGCCGAGGGACACCCCGTGGTTCCCGCCGCCCTCCTCGACGACGAGGCTGGAGCCGCGCATCAGACGGTGCAGGGCGACCCCGCCCTCGTACGGCGTCGCGGCGTCGTCCGTGGCCTGGAGGATGAGGACCGGCGGCAGCTGGTCGTTGGTCAGGTCCGGCGGGGTCAGGGACTCCACCGGCCAGAAGGCGCAGGGCGCGTTGTACCAGGCGTTGTTCCAGGTGGAGAACGGCGCCTTCGCGTGCACGTCCCAGTTGTCCTTGCGCCACACGTTCCAGTCGCGGGGCCAGTCCGCGTCCCGGCACTGCACGCTCGTGTAGACCGAGTAGCCGTTGTCGGCGGCCGCGTCGGCCTCCCCGTACCGCTCGTACGCCTCCTTCAGCGGCGCCGGGTCCGCGTCGTTGACGTACGCGGCGAAGGCGCTCGCCAGGCGGGGCCAGTAGCCGTTGTAGTACCCGCCGGGCAGGAAGGTGTCCTCCAGTTCGGCGGGGCCGACCTTGCCGCCGGCCGGGGTCGCGCGCAGCGCGTCGCGCATCCGGTACCAGGCGGCCTCGACCGCCGCCGGGTCGGTGCCGAGCTTGTACACGGCGTTCTGCCGGGCCACCCAGGCCATGAAGTCCTTGTGGCGGTCGTCGAAGGCGTAGTCCTGCGCGATGTTGTCCTCGTACCAGACGCCGTGCGGGTTCACGACGGAGTCGAGCGCCATCCGCCGCACCCGGTCCGGGTACAGGCGCGCGTACACGGAGCCCAGGTAGGTGCCGTACGAGTAACCGAGGTAGTTGATCCTCGGCGCGCCGACCGCCTGCCGGATCGCGTCCAGGTCCCGGGCGGTGCTCACGGTGTCGATGTACGGCAGCACGTCCGCGTACTTCTCGCCGCAGGCCTCGGCGAAGGACTGCGCCCGTTCGAGGGCCGTCCGCTCGGCGGTGGCCCCGGTCGGCACCGAGTCCGCCCTCACCGGCGCGAAGTGGCCTGGCCTGCAGTCGAGCGCGGGCTCGCTCTTGCCGACCCCGCGCGGGTCGAAGCCGATCACGTCGTACTCGGCGGCCACCTTCGGGGGCAGGGAGGTCGCCACGTATCCGGCCATGCCGCGCCCGCTGCCGCCGGGGCCGCCCGGGTTCACGAGCAGCGGGCCCTGGAAGGTCTTCGCGGTGTGCGGGACGCGGGTGAGGGCCAGGGTGATCTTCCGCCCGGCCGGGTCGTCGTGGTTGAGCGGCACCTTCAGGGTGGCGCACTGGAGCCGGGGGTACGCCTTGGTGGCGCACTCGGTCCAGGCGAGCCGGGGGAGCGGCCGGGGGGTCGGTTCACCGGCGCCGGCGGGGGCGGCGGGCAGGACGGTGACCGTCCCGGCGACCAGCGCTCCAGCGGCGATCAGCATTCCTGCGCGTGGGGTCATAGGGCGTTTGTGTCCCGAACCGGCGCCGAGGGGACCTGTTTCGGCGAGAGTTGACCCGAACGGATGCGGATCCGACGGCGTGTCAGGTGACCGGTCCGATGATCCGAGAAGTCTGCGGGGCGGTCAGAGGAGGGTGAGCTGCTCCGGGACGGCCGCCGGGGACGGCTCCTCCGGTACGGGGATCCGGCGCGCCGCGCCCCGGTGGGCGGGCCCGATGCCGAACTCGGCGGCCAGCTCGTGCACCTGACGGGTGATCCGGCGCTGGTACCAGGTCGGCGCGTAGGCCCCGTCCGCGTACATCCGCTCGTACCGCCGGACCAGGTCCGGGTGGTGCTCGTGCAGCCAGGCCGTGAACCACTCGCGGGCGCCCGGCCGCAGGTGCAGCACGAGCGGGGTGACCGAGCTCGCGCCGGCCTCGGCGATCGCGCGGACCGTCGCGCGCAGCTGCTCGGGCCGGTCGCCGAGGAAGGGCACCACGGGCGCCATCAGGACCCCGCAGTCGATGCCGTGCTCGCCGAGGGTGCGGACGACGTCGAGGCGGCGCTGCGGTGAGGGGGTGCCGGGCTCGAGCGTCCGCCAGAGCTCCTGGTCGATGAAGCCGACCGAGACGGAGATGCCGACCTCGGTGACCCGGGCGGCCTGGGCGAGGAGCTCCAGGTCGCGCAGGATCAGGGTGCCCTTGGTGAGGATCGAGAACGGGTTCGCCCGGTCCCGCAGCGCCGTGAGGATGCCCGGCATGAGGCGGTAGCGGCCCTCGGCGCGCTGGTAGCAGTCGACGTTGGTGCCCATGGCGACGTGCGCGCCCTGCCAGCGGGCGGAGGCGAGCTGCCGGGTGAGCAGTTCCGGGGCGTTGATCTTGACGACGATCTGGGAGTCGAAGCCCAGGCCGGTGTCCAGGTCGAGATAGCCGTGGGACTTGCGGGCGAAGCAGTACACGCACGCGTGCGTGCAGCCCCGGTACGGGTTGACCGTCCACTCGAACGGCATCCGGGAGGCGCCGGGCACCCGGTTCAGGATCGAGCGGGCCCGGACCTCGTGGAAGGTGATGCCCCGGAACTCGGGGGTGTCGAAGGTGCGGGTGGTGACCGCGTCCGTGCCGAACAGGGCGGTGCCGGCGGGGGCGGCGGGGGTGTCGCCCAGATTGTCCCAGCGCATGGACGTCTCCTCGATGGCTCGGCCTCGACCGTTCGCTCAGAATAGAACATCTGTTCCCTTGATCGTCGCAACCCGGATTTCGCCCCCCGGAGCCCACGTGGTTCGCTAGGCCCCGCACCCCCCGAGGAATCACGAGCTGGAGGAAGTCAATGGCGCAGGTCGAGGCCACCACGGAACGGATCATCGCCGCGGACGCGGAGACGGTGTTCGACGCCCTGGCCGACTACAGCGGCACGCGCGCGAAGCTGCTCCCCGAGCACTTCAGCGAGTACGAGGTGCGCGAGGGCGGCGACGGCGAGGGCACCCTCGTCCACTGGAAGCTCCAGGCCACCAGCAAGCGCGTCCGCGACTGCCTCCTGGAGGTCACCGAGCCCACCGACGGGCAGCTCGTCGAGAAGGACCGCAACTCCTCCATGGTCACCACCTGGACCGTGACGCCCGCCGGCGAGGGCAAGTCCCGCGCCGTCGTCACCACCGTCTGGAACGGCGCCGGCGGCATCGGCGGCTTCTTCGAGAAGACCTTCGCGCCCAAGGGGCTCGGCCGCATCTACGACGCCGTCCTCGCCAAGCTGGCCGACGAGGTCGAGAAGTAACGCCCGGAGCGTTCACCGATTCGAGTGGATCGCCCGCGCTCCCCGTACCGGCCCTCCGTGCGCCGGGGGGCGCGGGCCTTCTCGTAAACGCGCTGATGAGCGCCCCAAGTGCGCCGTGGTGCAGGGACGTTCACCCCCCGGGCCGCCATCGCCCTCCCGTACCGCCCGACTTGCTCCCCCTTCGCGCGCAATGCGAAGAATGGCGCGGCGCAGACGCCGTGACGAGGGGAGCAGACACGTGGGTGCGATCACGATCGTGAAGGGCGCCGAGGGTGCTGCCGGGGACGCGGAACCGCTCGCCCCGGACGGCCCGCCCACCGACCCCGCGCCACCGTCCGGCCCGGGACCCGCCGGCCTCGACCCCCGCCGCGTCCGGCTCGTCTTCTGCGGCCTCATGCTCGCGCTGCTCCTCGCCGCGCTGGAGCAGATGATCGTCGCCACCGCCCTGCCGAAGATCGTCGGCGAGCTCCACGGCCTGGACCGGATGTCCTGGGCGATCACCGCCTACCTGCTGACCTCCACCATCGGCCTGCCGGTCTACGGAAAGCTCGGCGACCTCCTCGGCCGCAAGGGCGTCTTCCTCTTCGCCATCGTCGTCTTCGTCATCGGCTCCGGCCTCGCCGGCTGGTCCCGCACGATGGACCAGCTCATCGCCTTCCGCGCGATCCAGGGCATCGGCGCCGGCGGCCTCATGATCGGCGTCCAGGCGATCATCGCCGACGTCGTCCCGGCCCGGGAACGCGGCCGCTACATGGGGCTCATCGGTGCCGCCTTCGGCCTCGCCTCCGTCGCGGGACCCCTGCTCGGCGGCTTCTTCACCGACCACGTCTCCTGGCGCTGGTGCTTCTACTTCAACGTGCCCTTCGGGCTCGTCACCCTCGCCGTCGTCGCCGCCGTCCTCAAGCTCCCGAAACCCGCCGCACGCGCGCGTTTCGACGTCCTCGGCGCGCTGCTCCTCGCCGCCGCCTCCACCTGCCTGGTCCTGCTGACGAGTTGGGGCGGCACCGAGTACGCCTGGGACTCCCGGGTCATCCTCGCCCTCGGCTGCGGAGCCGCCGGAACGACCCTGCTCTTCCTGGTGGTCGAGCACTTCGCACCCGAACCGCTCATCCCGCTCCGGCTGTTCCGCGACTCCGTCTTCACCGTCACCGCCCTCGTCGGCGCCGTCGTCGGCATCGCGCTCTTCGGCGCCGCCAGCTACCTCCCCAGCTTCCTGCAGATGGTCGAGGGCGCCAGCGCCACCGAATCCGGCCTCCTGATGCTGCCCCTCATGGGCGGCATCGTCATCGCCTCCGTCGTCTCAGGCCAGCTCATCAGCCGCACCGGCCACTACAAGACCTACCCGGTGATCGGCGGGGCCGTCTCCGTCCTCGGCATGTGGCTGCTCTCCCGCATGGACACCGACACCCCGCGCCTCCAGCACAGCCTCTGGCAGGCCGTCCTCGGCACCGGCATCGGCCTCGTCATGCCGGTCCTCGTGCTCGCCGTGCAGAACTCCGTACGCCCCGCCGACCTCGGCACCGCCACCAGCGCCCACACCTACTTCCGCCAGATCGGCGGCAGCGTCGGCGCCGCCGTCTTCGGCACCCTCTTCGCCTCCCGCCTCGACGACGCCCTCGGCGACCGGCTCGCCGGCGTCCTCGCCCAGGACGGCTCCACCCCGCTGCCGCCGGCCGAGTCGATCACCCCGGGGACCGTCCACACCCTGCCGCCCGCCCTGCGCGACGCGTACATCCAGGCGTACGCGGACGCGATGCCGCGGATCTTCCTCTACCTCGTGCCGGTCCTCGTGCTCGGCCTCGTCCTCGCCTTCTTCCTCAAGGAGAAACCGCTGGTGTCCCACCACAGCCCCCTCACCGAGGCCACGCACGCCGACGAGACCGGCGGCATCCAGTCGGTCCCGCACGCCCGCCACGCCGCCCCCGCCCAAACCGCCGCCGCCCCTCCGCACTCCGGGGTGCCCGTCTGCGGCACCGTCCAGCACCACGACGGCAGCCGGGTCCCCCGGGCCGCGCTCACCCTCATCGACGTCCAGGGCCGGCAGATCGGCCGCGGCGCGAGCGGCGAGGACGGCCGGTACGCCCTGAGCGTCCCCGGCGGCGGCGCGTACGTCCTGATCGCCGCGGCCGGAGGCCACCAGCCGCAGGCCGTCTCCGTCACCGTCGGCGACCGGCCGGTCGAGCTCGACGTCGTCCTCGGCGGCGCCGGCCGGCTCGCGGGCAGCGTCGTCACCGCCGACGGCACGCCCGTACGCGACGCGGCCGTCACCCTCACCGACGTGCGCGGCGAGGTCGTCGCCTCCACCCGCAGCGGACGCGAGGGCGGCTACGTCATCGGCGAACTGGTCGCGGGCGAGTACACGCTCGCCGCCAGCGCCCCCGCCTTCCGGCCCGCCGCGCTCCCCGTGAGCGTCCAGGCCTCCCGAGAGACCCGCCAGGACATCGAACTGGCCGGCGGCGCGGTGCTGCGCGGCACCGTACGGGCCGGGGGAGGGCGCCCCGTGGAGGACGCCCGGGTCACCCTCCTCGACGCCGCGGGCAACGTCGTCGACACCCTCACCACCGGCCCCGACGGCACCTTCCGCTTCGTCGACCTGTCCTCCGGCGAGTACACGGTCATCGCCGCCGGGTACCCGCCCGTCGCCACCGTCCTCCAGGTGGCCGGCGGCGGCCGCACCGAGCGCGACCTCCAACTCGGCCACGAGGACTGAGGACCACCGTGGCGGGCGGTGCGCGCGCGGCGAGCGCTCACCGCCCCAGTGGCCCTGCCGCCGACCGGACGACCGGCGTCCCGGGCGGTACCCGCCCCGGTCCGATCGCTTACGGGTGATCGACTCCGGTGGATAATCACCGGCATGCTGTTCGGAATCCTCGGCGAGACGCGGGCGTGGTACGGCGACGGTACCGAGGTTCCCCTGGGCGGACCGGCCCGTCGCTCGCTGCTCGCCCTGCTGCTGATGCGGCCCGGGGAGGTCGTGCCCACGGACCGGCTGGCCGACGCCGTCGACCCGGACGGCGCGGTGTCGGCACACGCGGTCCAGTCCCAGATGTCCCGGCTGCGCAAGGCCCTCGGCTCCGGGGCCGTGATCGAACAGGCCGGGGCCGGCTACCGGATCCTGGTCGCCCCCGACGACGTGGACGCCGGCCGCTTCGAGCGCCTTGCCCGGGAGGGGCGGGCCGCCCTGCGCGCCGGGGACGCGGCGGGCGCCCTCACTCTGCTGCGCGAGGCGCTGGGACTGTGGCGGGGGCCCGCACTGGCCGGCCTCGCCGACGGCGAGACCGCCGGGCCCGCCGCCGCACGGCTCGAGGAACACCGGCTCGGGGCCCTGGAGGACCGGATCGAGGCGGAGTGCCGGACCGGCGACCCGCGCGCCGTCGTACCCGAGCTGCGCGAGCTGGTCGGCCGCCATCCGCTGCGGGAGCGCCTCGCGGGACTGCTGATGCGGGCCCTGTTCGCCGAGGGCGGGCAGGCCGCGGCGCTCGTGGTGTTCGAGGAGACCCGACGGCACCTGGCCGAGGAGCTCGGCGCCGATCCCTCCGCCGAACTCGTCGCGCTGCACCAGGAGTTGCTGCGCACCGAACCGGCGCCCGGCCCCGCCGCGCCGCCCGCCCAGCTGACCGCGTTCGTCGGCCGTGCCGACGAGGTGACGGAGGTCGCCCGGCTGCTGCGGGCGGCCCGGCTGGTCACGCTGATCGGCCCCGGCGGAGTCGGCAAGACCCGGCTGTCCATCGAGGTCGCCGGACTCGCCGAGGTCGCGGCCGACGGCATCTGCTTCGTGGAGCTGGCGCCGCTGCGCGACGCCGCCGCACTGCCCCAGGCGCTGTCGGGCGCGCTCGGCCTGCGCGAGAACGGCCTCGGCATGGGGGCCGGCGGGCAGACCCCCGTCGACCGGCTGATCGCGGCGCTCTCCGACCGGACGCTCCTCCTCGTCCTCGACAACTGCGAGCACGTGATCGAGGAGACCGCGGCGCTCGCCGCACGGCTCCTGGCGGTCTGCCCACGCCTGCGGGTCCTGGCGACCAGCCGCGAGCCGCTCGGCATCACCGGCGAGAACCTCTGGCAGGTCAAGCCGCTCGACGACGCCGCCGCCGTGCGGCTCTTCACCGACCGGGCCCGCGCCGTGCGCCGCGGTTTCACCGCCGATCCGAAGGCCGTCGGCCGGATCTGCACGGCCCTCGACAACCTGCCGCTGGCCATCGAACTCGCGGCGGCACGCGTCCGCACGCTCGACGTCGACGACCTCGCGGGACGCCTCGACGACCGGCTCGGGGTCGCCGCCCGGGGCAGCCGTACGGCCGACGAACGGCACCGGACCCTGCGCGCCGTGGTCGCGTGGAGCTGGGACCTGCTCTCCGAGGACGAGCAGCGGGCGGCCCGGCGGTTCACGGTCTTCGCCGGAGGAGCGACGGCCGAGTCCGCGCTGCGGGTGTGCGCGACCGACGGCGAGACGCTGGAGTCGCTGGCCGACAAGTCGCTCCTGGAGGTGGCGGGCGGCCGCTACCGGATGCTGGAGACGATCGCGGCCTACGGCGCGGAACGGCTCGACGCGGCGGGCGAACGCGCCTGCGCGGAGCACGCCCACGCCCAGTGGCTCCTGGAGCTGCTGCGGACCGCCGACCCCCACCTGCGCCGGTCCGAACAGCTGGAGTGGCTGCCCGTCCTCGCCGCCGAGCACGGCAACCTCCTCGCGGCGGTGCGCCGCTCGGTCCGGGCCGCGGAGCGGGAGACGGGTCTGAAGCTGCTCGCCCACGCCTCGAACTACCTCTGGATCCGGGGCGTCTCCGCCTCGGTCGCACCGCATGCGATCGCGCTCCTGGAAGGGGCGGACGGCGAACCCCTCGACGAGGAGGAATACGTGCTGTGCGTGCTGCTCGCGGCCTCCGGCGCCGCCGGACGGCCGGTGTGGCAGCGCCACCGTACGACCGCCGAGAAGGCACTGGCCGCCGCGTGGGCGGACGGACGGACGGGTCGTCACCCCGTCGCCCCGCTCCTGTGGATGCTGCGCAACGCGAGCGAAGCCGACCAGCGGAGCGCCTTCGCCCTCGTCTCCTCCCTGCGCGACTGCGCGGAGCCGTGGGCGAGGGCGACCGCGCGGTACGTGTCGGGATTCGGCCCCCTCGGCGAGGGGGACACCGCGTCGGCCGAACGCGCCTTCACCACGGCCGTCGAAGGCTTCCGCTCGCTCGGCGACCGCTGGGGCACCGCGCTGGCCCTGGACGCGCTCGCGGGCCTCGCGGGCGGGCGCGGCGACCTCGCGCGGGCCGTCGCGCTGACCGACGAGGCCCTCGCGCTCACCGAGCAGGTCGGCGCCCTGGAGGACAGCGCCGACCTGCTCGTCAACCGGGGCGACCAACGCCTCGGCCGGGACCCGGTGTCGGCCCGCGCCGACTACGACAGGGCCACGGCCCTCGCCCGCCGGGCAGGCAGCTCCACCGGCCTCGCGGCGGCCCTGCGCGGGCTCGGCGACACGGCCCTGCTCGACGGCGACCTGACCGAAGCCGAGCGCCTGTACACGGAGGCCCTCGAAAAGGTCGACCCGCACTGGATCAGGAGCGTCGGCACCCGGGTCCGCACCTTCGCGGGACTGGGCCGCGTCGCCGAGGCGCGCGGCGATCACACGACCGCCCGCGCCCGCTACCGGGAGACCGGCGAGTCCGCCGCCGCCATGGGGTCCGACACCCTGGGCGCGCTCCGTCTGCTGGGTCTTCCCGAGCACGTCGTGGAGAGCGTGCGGGAGGCGTGCCGACGGCGGTGAGCGCGCGGTGAGCCCGCGGTGAGGGGCTCGCCCGAAGCTCTTCCCGTGACGAACACGAAGAACACCAAGAGCATCCACGTCCTGATCTCCGGCGCCTCCGTCGCCGGCCCAGCCCTCGCCCACTGGCTCCACCGCCACGGCTTCCGCACCACGGTGGTGGAGCGCGCCCCCGCGCTCCGCGACGGCGGCTACGCCGTCGACTTCCGCGGCGAGGCCCACCTGTCGGTCCTGCGCCGCATGGGCGTCATGGACGCCGTCCAGCAGGCCAGGACCGGCATGGGCTCCATGTCGTACGTCAACAGCGCGGGCAAGCCGCAGGCGAAGCTGCCCGCCGACCTCTTCGCCGGGGACGTCGAGATCCTCCGCGGCGACCTGGCACGAATCCTCTACGAAGCGACCGAGAAGCACACCGAGTACGTCTTCGGGGACTCCATC
The DNA here is from genome assembly GCF_040613865.1 of Streptomyces sp. NPDC006197. Classification (NCBI taxonomy): domain Bacteria; kingdom Bacillati; phylum Actinomycetota; class Actinomycetes; order Kitasatosporales; family Streptomycetaceae; genus Streptomyces; species Streptomyces sp. NPDC006197. The sequence continues at coordinate 24,841 of NZ_JBEXSZ010000009.1, forward strand.
ACCTCGCTCACCGAGGACGCCGACGGAGTGACCGTCACCTTCGAACGCGCCGCGCCGCGCCGCTTCGACCTGGTGATCGGCGCCGACGGGCTGCACTCCACCACCCGCCGGCTGGCCTTCGGACCCGAGGAGCGGTTCGTGAAGCACCTCGGCGTCTACTGCGCGATCTTCACCACCGCCAACCGCCTCGGGCTCGACCACACCGGCCACGCCTACCGCACCGCGGGCAAGCTCGCCGCCCTGTACAGCGCCCGCCACAACACCGAGGCCAAGGCCGTCTTCTACTTCGCCTCCGAACTCCTCGACCTCGACCGGAAGGACGTCCCACGGCAGCAGGCGATCCTGGCCGAGCGGTTCGCCGGCACCGGATGGGAGTGCGACAGACTGCTCCAGGACATGCCGTACGCGCCCGACTTCTACTTCGACTCGGTCGGCCAGGTCCGCATGGACTCGTGGTCCCGCGGCCGCGTCGCCCTGCTGGGCGACGCCGCCTACTGCCCGTCCTCCCTGTCCGGCATGGGCACGGGACTCGCCCTCGTCGGCGCGTACGTCCTGGCGGGAGAACTGGCCGCCGCGCACGGCGACCACCGCGTCGCGTTCGCCCGCTACGAGGAGGAGCTGCGGGAGTACGCCGAGGGCTGCCGGAAGATGGGCGACGGGATCGCCGGGCTGATGGTCCCCGACAGCCGGCTGATGGCCGCCCTCCTCAACCGCTACTACAAGCTCGTGCCCTACCTGCCGGGCAAGAACATGGCAGCCAAAATCGCCCGCAGGACCGCGGAGAACATCACCCTGCGCACCTACGGCCGGGACGGGTGACCCCGCGGTCCCTACCGGGAAGAGGCGGTCGTCGCCTTGCGCAGCGCGCTGATGCAGGTGCCGATCGCCTCCTGGAGGGCTTCGAGGCGCTGGAGCATGTCCGCCTCGTAGATGTCCTCCTCCATCACCTCGTCGAGCGTCAGCTCCTCGAAGACCTTCGTCGCCTTCTGCAGGCTGTTGTAGAACTTCGTCCGCCGCTCCTGGACGCGCAGCGCCGGATCCTCCTCGACCGCCTTGGCGACCAGGTTCCTCACCGTGTCGTAGGCCTCGCCGGCCCACTCGCCCGCCTCCTCCGAGTCGTCCAGCTCGTCGAGGAGCGACAGGTGCCGCTCGGCCTCGGCCCGGATCTCGGCCGGTGCCTCCACGGTCTGCCCGGCGGGGGTCTTGATCTGCCCCTTCTCGACGATCTGCCGCACGTACCCGATGCGGTCGGCCGCCTTCGCCTCGCTCGCCACGGCCTTCTTCAGGTCGTCGGTACGGGCGATGGCGCGGGCCATCTCTGTCTGGAGGGCCGGGTCCTCCTTCATCCGGTCCAGCAGAGCCCCGCGCGCGGCCTGGGCCGTCCCGGGGTCCGCGAGGATCGCCGCCCGCAGCGCCGTCGGGTTCTCCGCGACCTCCAGGGCCTTCGTCGGCCGGATGCCCTCCGCCTCGGCCGCCGCGCTGATCGCCTGGCCGCGCACGGAGGACGCGCTGTTGCGGGAGGCGTAGTACGAGAGCCAGACGTCCGCGTCCGGCAGCTCGACGTCCTCGCCCGGGACCAGGACCTCGAACTGCGGGACCAGACCGTCGTCGGCCGCCATGTCCCAGGCCTTGTAGTAGCGCATGACCCGCTCGGGCGAGCACCCGGCGAGCTCCGCGAAGGCCTTCGCCGAGACCTTCGTCCGGGCCGTCCCCTCGGCGGGCTGACCGCCCGGCCGGACGCTCCGGGCCACCTTCAGCGCGAAGGCCCAGCCGCCGGTCCGCGCGTAGACCCCGAAGTCCCGGGCGTCACGCACGACGACGGGGTCGGGGGCGTCCGTGACCGGTTCGTGGCCGTCCGCTTCCTGGGCGCTCCGCGCCTCCTGGGGCTCGGGAGCCGAGGGCTCCCAGAACTCCGGCTCCTCGGCCATGAGGGGCGTGGTTTCGGACGGGGTGAAGGCGGTGGTCACCGAGGGCTCTCCGGAAGGTCGGGAACGACAACTGAGACAGCCTATACGCACCCCTTGATGCCGTTTTGCTCTCTCCGGACATCGTCAACAGGATGACGAACCGCCGGCTCAGAGGGCAGCATGCCCCCATGACTCATGGAATCGAGCTCCACCGCGCGCGGTGAGCGCCTCGCACGAGCGCTCGACGCTCGCACCCTCCCTGTCCGACCATGCCCGCGCCCTGCGCGGCGCACCCGTCCCCACAGGCGGCCACCCCCTCCCCGACAGTGCGCGCACGCGCCGTCCCCGCCGCCCCGGCCGCCGTCATGGCGAAGTACGCGCCGCCGTGACGGACGTCCTCCACCACCTGCTCGCCGCGCCCGGCACCGACCCGGAAGGCGCCCTCGTGGCCACCGGGATCCGCTATCGAACCGTCCTCCGGGCCGCCGCGACACTCGAACACCCCGACGAACCCGCCGCCCGCGCCCTCGGCCGCCGCCTCGTTCGCACCGGGACCACCCTGGTCGGTGTGGCCGGCGGACTCGGGCTGCTGAGCCGGTACGGGGAACCCGAGGACGTGCCGTACCTGCGCGACCTCGGGCTGCTCGCCGAACTCGGCAGCGCCGTCGTCGAGGCCCTCACACCACTGGACCGGCAGGCAGCGGCGTCGATCAGCCTGGCCCACCGCGCGCGGGGAGCCGCGCAGCGCGCCCTCGTGGACGCCCTCTTCTCCGGTCGTACGGGCGACCTCCGCGACCTCGTCGTGGCGGTGCCGGCCCGGACGTCCCGGGACGTCGGCCCCGAACAGGCCCGTCGGATCGCCGAGGCCACCGGACTCCCCGCGCTCCTCCGGGCGCACCCCGAAGACCCCGAACTCCTCGCGCAGGTGGTGCTCCTGCTGACCCGGATGACCAGCCGCCGCGACTACACGACCGCGGTGCTGCGGTACGAGGACGCCAGGGAGCTGTACGAGGCGATCGCCGCGCGCGTGGCAGAGCCGGTGGGCGACCTGGACCGGCAGGCCCTGCTCCTCTCGCTCGCCCTCGACCTGCACGGCGGAGCCTCGTACCTCCTCGACTGGCCGCCCGGCCGGCGCGAGGCGGTCCTCGGCGCCCTGCTCGCCGCCGTCGGGGAGCCGCCGGAGGAGTCCGCCGACACGGACGCCGACCCGCGCGCGCGGCAGCGGGCCGCGTGGATCCGCCGCACGGCACCCCGTCTCCACGCGGCGCCCGCCGCCCAGGAGCCCGACGGGGCGCCCCGGCTGCGGATCGAGGTCGCCGTCGCCGACCCCGGCGACCCGGACGTCGTCGAGACCCGCTTCCTGGTCGACGGCCGGCCCCTCGTGCCCTGGGCGTTCGGCCGGGGGCCCGGCGACCCGCCCGAACGGCTCCTCGACACCGGCGCCCTCCGCGCCGGGGACGAGCCCCGCGAGGTCCGGCTCGCCGAGGCGTACTGCAGCGAGGGCTGCTGCGGCGCGCTCCACGTCACGGTGCGCCGCGAGGGCCCGCACGTGGTCTGGGGCGACTGGAGCCGGCCCGGCGCCCCGCGAGGACTGCCGGACCTGCCCGTCCTCCGCTTCGACGCCGCCGCGTACGACACGGAGATCACCCGCGCCGAGCGGGACCGGGGCTGGAGCTGGCCGGCCCGGGACACCGCCCGGCTGATCGCCGCAGGACTGCGCGACCGGCCCGGCCTCCTCGCCCGCTGGGGGCTGCGGCCGGGATGGACGGGAACCGCGTTCGGAGAGCCGGACACGACCGTGGTCACCTACGACGACCTGCCCCCGGCCGACGGAGGCACGCCGGACACCCCGCCGCGGCAGTACCTGTGGCACCTCCCCGAGGACGGCACCCCGCCCGAGCGGCGGGCCGCCGCAGCGCTGCGCCGGTTCGAGGAGGAGGACCCCAGGGGGTATCCGGAACCCGCCGGATGAGTCGTACCGCCACCCGGTGGACGTCATTGGTCCACTCCAACGGAGGTTATCCACAGGGGTGGTAGGGCCGCCGGGCGGCGCGTACGGTGCCAGGCATGAAGATCCTCATCAGCGCCGACATGGAGGGCGCCACCGGTGTGACCTGGCCCGCCGACGTGCTGCCCGGCACGCCGCAGTGGGAGCGGTGCCGCGCGATGTTCACCTCCGACGTGAACGCCGCCGTGCTCGGCTTCTTCGACGGCGGCGCCGACGAGGTCCTCATCAACGAGGCGCACTGGTCCATGCGGAACCTGCTCCTGGAGCGGCTCGACGAGCGGGCCGAGATGCTCACCGGCCGGCACAAGTCCCTCTCGATGGTCGAGGGAGTGCAGCACGGGGACGTCGACGGCATCGCCTTCGTCGGCTACCACACCGGCGCCGGCGCCGAGGGCGTCCTCGCGCACACCTACCTCGCCAACTCCGTCACCGGGGTCTGGCTCAACGGCGAGCGGGCGAGCGAGGGCCTGCTCAACGCCCATGTGGTCGCGGAGTACGGCGTGCCCGTCGTCCTCGTCACCGGGGACGACCTGACCTGCGAGGACGCCCTCGGCTACGCGCCCGAGGCGCTCAAGGTCGCCGTCAAGGACCACGTCTCGCGGTACGCGGCGGTGTGCCGGACCCCGGCCAGGACCGCCGCCGACATCCGGGAGGCGGCCAAGTCCGCCGCCGCGCTCGCCGTCCGGTACGAGCCGGTCCGGGGCGGCCCGTTCACCGTGGAGCTGGAGTTCGACGCCGAGCATCTGGGCGCCGCCGCCACGGTGGTTCCCGGCGTGGCGCGGAGCGGTGAGCGGCGCGTCGCGTACACCAGCGAGACGATGTACGAGGCAATTCGCACGTTCAAGGCGGTCACGACCATCGTCTCGGCCGCGGTGGAGGAGCAGTATGGCTGAGGAGGTCCGGGGCCCGGACACGACGGCGCTCGACGAGGTGGTCACCTTCACCTCCGAGCTCATCCGCATCGACACCACCAACCGGGGCGGCGGCGACTGCCGCGAGCGGCCGGCCGCCGAGTACGTCGCCGAGCGGCTCGCGGACGCCGGGATCGAACCCACCCTCCTGGAGCGGACCCCCGGCCGCACCAACGTGGTGGCGCGGATTCCCGGCACCGGCCCCTCGGCCGAGGCGCTCCTCGTCCACGGCCACCTGGACGTGGTGCCCGCCGACCCCGCCGAATGGGCCGTGCACCCCTTCTCCGGCGAGGTGCGCGACGGGGTCGTCTGGGGGCGCGGCGCCGTCGACATGAAGAACATGGACGCGATGGTCCTGGCCGTCGTCCGCTCCTGGGCCCGCCACGGCATCCGGCCCCGCCGCGACATCGTCCTCGCCTACACCGCCGACGAGGAGGCCAGCGCCGAGGACGGCTCCGACTTCCTCGCCGACCGGCACGCGGCGCTCTTCGAGGGCTGCACGGAGGGCATCAGCGAGTCCGGGGCGTTCAGCTTCCACCCGCAGCCCGGCACCACCCTCTACCCGATCGCGGCGGGGGAGCGGGGCACCGCCTGGCTCAAGCTCACCGCCCGCGGCCGGGCCGGCCACGGCTCCAAGGTGAACACGGCCAACGCCGTCACCCGCCTCGCCGCGGCCGTCGCCAGGATCGGCGCCCACGCCTGGCCGGTCCGCCTCACCACGACCGTCCGCGCCGCCCTCACCGAACTCGCCGCGCTGTACGGCATCGACGTCGACACGAGCGCCCCCGACCTCGACGTCGACCTCCTCCTCGACAAGCTCGGCCCCGCCGCCGCCCTCGTCGAGGCGACCGTCCGCAACAGCGCCAACCCCACGATGCTGGAGGCCGGTTACAAGGTCAACGTCGTCCCGGGCCAGGCCGTGGCCTACGTCGACGGGCGGATGCTGCCGGGCGGCGAGGAGGAGTTCGCCGAGACCATGGACCTGCTCACCGGGCCCGACGTGGAGTGGGAGTTCCACCACCGCGAGGTGCCCCTGGAGGCCCCGGTCGACTCCCCGACCTTCGCCAAGCTCCGGGCCGCCGTCGAGCGCTTCGACCCGGCCGGGCACGTCCTGCCGTTCACCATGTCCGGCGGCACGGACGCCAAGCAGTTCTCGCGGCTCGGCATCACCGGCTACGGCTTCTCGCCGCTCCGGCTGCCCCCGGACCTCGACTACGGGGCGCTCTTCCACGGCGTCGACGAGCGCGTCCCGGTGGACGCCCTGCACTTCGGCGTCCGCGTGCTCGACCACTATCTGAAGTCCGCGTAGGACGGAGGGGGAACCAGTCCCATGACAGGGGGAGACGAGATGGCCATGACCACGGCCGGGTACGGCAGTTGGCCGTCGCCCGTCGACGCCGCGCTCGCCGCCGCCCACGACGGGCGGCCCGAGTACCTCGGCGCCGTCGGCGACGAGCTCTGGTGGACCGCGCCCCGCCCCGCCGAGGGCGGCCGGCGCGCCCTCGTCAGGCGGCGGGCCGACGGCACCGAGGAGAGCCTGCTGCCCGCCCCGTGGAACGTCCGCAGCAGGGTGATCGAGTACGGCGGACAGCCCTGGGCGGCCGTCGCGCGCCCGGCGGGCGGACCGCTCGCCGTGTTCTGCCACTTCCCCGACCAGCGGCTCTACGCGTACGAACCCGACGCCGAGCCCGCCGCGGAGCCGCGGCCGCTCACCCCGGTCTCCTCCGTCGGCGGCGGACTGCGGTGGGCGGACCCGGTCATCCACCCGGACCGGGGCGAGGTGTGGTGCGTCCTGGAGGAGTTCACCGGCCCCGCGCCCACCGACGTGCGCCGCGTCCTCGCCGCCGTGCCCCTCGACGGCTCGGCCGCCGAGGACCGCGGCGCCGTCCGGGAACTCTCCGACGGGCGCCACCGGTTCGTCACCGGGCCCCGGCTCTCCCCGGACGGCCGCCGGGCGGCCTGGATCGCCTGGGACCACCCCCGGATGCCCTGGGACGGCACCGAGGTCCAGCTCGCCGACGTCACCCCCGACGGCACCTTCCGGAAGGCCAGGACCGTCGCGGGCGGAACCGCCGAGTCGATCCCGCAGGTCGACTGGGACGCGGCCGGCCGGCTGCTCCTCGTCAGCGACCGCACCGGCTGGTGGAACCTCTACCGCGCCGAGGTCGACGCCGACGGCCGCCTCGCCGAACCGGAGGCGCTCTGTCCCCGCGCCGAGGAGTTCGGCGGCCCGCTCTGGCAGATCGGACTCCGCTGGTTCACGCCCCTGGAGAACGGTCTGATCGCCGTCGTCCACGGCAGGGGGACCACCACCCTCGGCATCCTCGACCCCGAGCGCCGCGCCCTCGTCGACGCCGGCGGATCCCGCACCGAGTGGGCCGCCACCCTCGCCGCCCACGGCACCCGGGTGGTCGGCGTCGCCGCCGGACCGCACCGCTCCACCGAGCTCGTCGAGCTCGACACCCGCACCGGCCGCAGCCGCGTGGTCGGCGCCGCGCACACCGACGCCGTCGACCCCGCCTACCTCCCCGAGCCCCGGATCCGCACCTTCACCGGCCCCGGCGGGCGGGAGATCCACGCCCAGGTGTACCCACCGCGCCACCCCGACTTCACCGGACCCGAGGGAGAGCTGCCGCCCTATGTGATCTGGGCCCACGGCGGCCCCACCAGCCGCACCCCGCTCGTCCTCGACCTGGAGACCGCCTACTTCACCTCGCGGGGCATCGGCGTCGCCAAGGTCGACTACGGCGGCTCGACCGGCTACGGCCGCGAGTACCGGGAGCGGCTGCGCGAACAGTGGGGCGTCGTCGACGTCGAGGACTGCGCGGCCGTCGCGGCGGCCCTCGCCGCCGAGGGCAGCGCCGACCCCGCCCGGCTCGCCGTGCGCGGCGGCAGCGCGGGCGGCTGGACCAGCGCTGCGTCCCTCTCCTCCACCGACGTGTACGCCTGCGGCACGATCATCTACCCCGTCCTGGACCTGCGGAGCTGGGCCACCGACGAGACCCACGACTTCGAGTCCCAGTACCTCCACGGACTGATCGGACCGCTCGACAAGGTGCCCGCCCGCTACAAGGAGCGCTCGCCGATCGAGCACGTCGACCGCGTCACGGCCCCGTTCCTGCTGCTCCAGGGCCTCGACGACGTCATCTGTCCGCCCGTACAGGCCGAGCGCCTCCTCGCCCGCGCGGCCGGCCGGGGCGTCCCGCACGCCTACCTCGCCTTCGAGGGGGAGGGGCACGGCTTCCGCAGGGCCGATACCATGATCCAGGCCCTGGAGGCCGAACTGGCCCTGTACGTACGTGCCTTCGGCATCGAACGCCCGGACGTGCCGAACCTGGAGTACCGCACATGACCGTCCCGTCCCCCACCGTCGAACCCCTGACCCGGGCCGAACGGCTCGGCCCGGGGGCACGGGTCGCCGTCGTCGCCCCCAGCGGTCCCGTCCCCGAGGAGCGGCTCACCGCCGGGCTCGACATCCTGCGCGGCTGGGGCCTGGAACCGGTGGTCGCCCCGCACGTCCTGGACGCCCACCCCACGCTCGGCCACCTCGCGGGGGCGGACCGGGCGCGCGCCCGCGATCTGACCGAGGCCTGGTGCGACCCGTCGGTCTCCGCCGTGCTCTGCGCGCGCGGCGGGTTCGGGGCCCAGCGCATGGTGGACCTGGTCGACTGGACGGCGATACGGGCGGCTGGCCCCAAGGCGTTCGTCGGCTACAGCGACGTCACCGCCCTGCACGAGGCCTTCGCCGTCCGCGCGGGCTTCGCCACCCTGCACGGACCGATGGTCGCCGCCGGCACCTTCCTGTCGGACCCGCGCACCCAGGAGTCGCTGCGGGCCACCCTCTTCGAGCCCGAGACCGTCCTCACGCTCGGACTGGAGACGGCACGGCCCCTGGTGCCCGGTCGCGCCCGGGGCGTGACGCTCGGCGGCTGCGCCAGCCTCCTCGCCGCCGACCTCGGCACCCCGCACCGGCGGCCCTCGGCACGCGGCGGGCTGCTGCTCCTGGAGGACGTGGGGGAGGAGCCGTACCGCCTCGACCGCGTCCTCACCCAACTGCTGCGCTCCGGTTGGCTCGACGGGGTCGCCGGCATCGGCCTCGGCTCCTGGGAGGAGTGCGGTCCGTACGAGGAGGTGCGGGCGGTGCTCGCCGACCGGCTCGGCGGGCTCGGGGTGCCGGTCGTGGAGGAGATGGGCTTCGGGCACAGCACGACCGCGCTGACCATGCCGCTCGGCGTGCCCGCCGCACTCGACGCGGACACGGGCACGCTCACCCTGGACGCACCGGCCTTGCGGTGAGCGGAGGCCACGCCCGTACGACGCGGACGCGGCCCGTTCCCGCGCCCCGGTCGCGTCCGGGGCCCGGTCCTCGGTGCCGGGCGGGCGCGGCGCCGACCCCGCACCGGCTCCCCGGGCCGCCGGATCTCGCCGGGGCGGGCGGTCGCGCCCTCACCGGTCTTCCGGAGCGCCTCGACGAAGCTCCTGATCCGGCGCCGTCCTGCGCTGGTGCGCGGCGGCCTCGTCCCGGCTCGTCTCCAGGTGGCGCAGGGCCAGCTTCTCGACGCGCTCCACGTCCCGCGCCTCGATCCCCCGGTACAGCTCCGCGTGCTCCTCGGCGACGACGGTGAAGTCGTCGTGCTGCCCCAGCAGCCAGCGCATCCGGCTGCGCAGCGTCGCGTTGAGCTCGCTGAGCAGGGCGTTGTCGGCCAGCTCCGTGACGGTCTCGTGGAAGTCGGCGGCCGCCCGGCGGGCGGCGGGCCCGTCGCCCTTGGCCGCGGCCGCCAGCTCGGCGTCGAGGTCGGCGCGGAGCTTGGCGAGCCCCGCCCGGGTGCGGCGCTGCGCGGCGAGCCGGAAGCCGAGGATCTCCAGGGCGGACCTGACCTCGCCGAGGTCCGAGATGTCGGACGCCGTGAACTCGCGGACCACCGCCCAGGTGCGCGGGCGGGGCGTCACCAGACCCTCCGCGACCAGGTCCCGCAGGGCGTCGCGGACGGGCAGCCGGCTCACGTCCAGCTCGGCCGCGATCTCGCGCTCCACCAGCCTGCTGCCGGGGGCCCGGGTCCCGTCGATGATCTGATCGCGCAGGACGCGCGTCACCCGCTCCGATTCGGGTCTGAACTCCTCAGCGCCTGTCATGCCGCCATTCTCCCATCGGGGAGCGGGCGGGGATCCGCGGGACCCGGCCGCCCACGCGGGGTGTGTCACCTTCACTGAATCTCCGTCAACAACCTTCGTCCGGCGCGTTGACGGGCTTATGACACGTGTCACAGCATGGGCGCTGCCCGGGTACCTACCAGTCGGTAGGTGGTGCCGGGTCTCTCGGTGTCGTCCTCAGCGTGGAGGTCCCTGTGTCCCGTGCCGTGCCCCGATCCCGCAAGGCCCTCGCGCTCGTGGCCGGCGCGGCCGCGCTCGCCGCACCGCTCGCCCTCGCCGCGCCCGCGAACGGCGCCGAGGCCGGCTCCGGCGCGTACACCGTCACCCCGCTCCGGTTCACCGTCGAGGCGGGCGGCCGGAGTTGCGCGGTCGACGCCGACCTCTACCGGCCCGCCGGTGCGGACGCCGCCCACCCCGCGCCCGCCGTCCTCGCCACCAACGGCTTCGGCGGCAGCAAGAGCGACGGCTCCACCGCCGCGATCGGCAAGGCCTTCGCCGAGCGCGGCTACGTCGGCCTCGTCTACTCGGGCCTCGGCTTCGGGAAGTCCGGCTGCCTGATCTCCCTCGACGCCCCGGAGGCCGACGGCCGGGCCGCCGCCCGCCTCGTCGACTTCCTCGCCGGCAGCCGGGCCGCCGACGACGGCACCCGCGTCGACTTCGTCACGCGGGACGGCGCGGGAGACCCGCGCGTCGGCATGATCGGCGGCTCCTACGGCGGGGCCGTCCAACTCGCGGCCGCCTCCGTCGATCCCCGTATCGACGCCCTCGTCCCCCTCATCACCTGGAACGACCTCGCGTACTCGCTCGCCCCCAACGCCGCCGACCGGGCCACCCCCGGCGTCTTCAAATGGCAGTGGGCCAACGGCTTCTACCTCATCGGCGAGGGGCAGCCCCTGCTCTCCCCGTCCCTCGACCCCAGCCGCATCAACTCCCTCGGCTGTCTGCACTTCGTCACCGACGCCTGCGACACCGTGAGGCTCCTCAACTCCGGCCGCTACCCGGCCGCCGAGACCGAGAAGATGCTCACGTACGCCCGCAGCGTCTCCCCGGTCTCCTACCTGGACCGGATCACCGCCCCCACCCTGATCGTCCAGGGCCAGTCCGACAGCCTGTTCAACCTCAACGAGGCGCGCGCCACCTACGACCGGCTGCGCGAGCGGGGCGTCGACACCCGGATGATCTGGCAGTCCTGGGGCCACAGCGGAGGACAGAAGCCGGGCGAACTCGACCTCGGCGACCCGGAGGGGAGTTACGTCGGACAGCGCGTCCTCGCCTGGTTCGACCGCCACCTCCGGAAGAACGCGGCCGCGGACACCGGCCCCGCCTTCGCCTGGTACCGCGAGGGGCAGAGCGGTTACGGCACCGCCGACCGGGTCCCGGTGCTCAGCCAGAAGCTGTACCTCTCCGGCGACGGCAAGCTCGTCGACAACCGTACGAAGGTCGCCCGCGGCTCCCGGCAGTACAGCAACTGGCTGGTCCCCACCAGCCACTCCGAGTCCTCGCTCGCCGGGATGATCGGGCTCCCCGACCCCCGGCCGTACGACACCCCGGGCACCTACCTCGGCTGGACCAGCGCCCCGCTCGCCGCGCCCGTGGACCTCGTCGGCGCGCCGAGGGCGACCCTCCGGGTCGTGTCCCCGGCGACCGAACGCGTCCAGGACTCGGGCGACGCCGCCGACAAGCTCGTCCTCTTCGCCAAGCTCTACGACGTCGCGCCCGACGGGACGAAGACCCTGGTCAACCGGCTGGTCGCGCCGGTACGCGTGCCGGACGTCACCCGCCCCTTCACCGTCGAGCTGCCGGGCATCGTCCACCGGTACGAGACGGGCCACCGGCTGGAGTTCGTCGTCGCGGCGAGCGACACCGCGTACTCCGGCAACCGGGGCATCAAGCCGGTGACCGTCGTCAGCGCCCCCGAGTCCACGGGGACGCTCTCCCTTCCCCTGGTGGACGGGGGAAGGGTCGGCTGAGGCCCGCGGGCCCGCGGGCCTACAGCGCCGCGTACCCCGGGCGGACGACCTCGTCGATCAGCCGCTGCCGCTCCGGCAGCGGCAGGAAGGCGGCCTCCAGGGCGGCGACCGTGAACTCCTCGAAGACCTCGGGGCCGTATCCGAACGCGTCCACCATGTGCTGGAACTCCTCGCTCATGGTGGTGCCGGAGACCAGCCGGTTGTCGGTGTTGAGCGTGATCCGGAAGCCGAGCCGGCGCAGCTCGTCGATCGGGTGCGAGGCGTAGTCCTTCGCGGCGCCCGTCTGGAGGTTGGAGGTCGGGCAGACCTCCAGGGCGATGCGGTTGTCCCGGACGTACGAGGCGAGCCGGCCCAGCGTGCCGTCCTCGGCGATGTCGTCCGTGATCCGCACGCCGTGGCCGATCCGCTCGGTGCCGCAGACCTGCACGGCCTCGTGGATCGACTCCGCGCCGACGGCCTCGCCGGCGTGGATCGTGTAGTGGCAGTTCTCCCGCTTCAGGTGCTGGAAGGCGGCGAGGTGGCGGGCCGGCGGGTTGCCGATCTCGCCGCCGGCTATGTCGAAGCCCGCCACGCCGTTGTCCCGGTGCGCGACCGTGAGCTCCGCGATCTCCAGGGAGCGGTCGGTGTGGCGCATGCCGGTGAGGAGGGCGCGGACCGTGATCCGGCCGCCGGTGCGGCGCTCGCCCTCGCGGAAGCCGTCGTTCACCGCCTCGACGACCTCGTCGAGGGTGAGGCCGCCCTCCAGGTGCTGCTCGGGGGCGTAACGGATCTCGGCGTAGACGACGCCGTCCGCCGCCAGGTCCTCGGCGCACTCGGCCGCGATGCGCACGAGCGCCTCGCGGGTCTGCATGACCGCGCAGGTGTGGGCGAAGGTCTCCAGGTAGCGCTCCAGCGAACCGGAGTCGGCGGCGTCCCGGAACCAGACCGCGAGCTCGGCCGGGTCCTCGGTCGGCAGCGCGGTGTAGCCGCACTCCCGCGCCAGCTCGACGATGGTCGCGGGGCGCAGCCCGCCGTCGAGGTGGTCGTGGAGGACGGCCTTGGGGGCCCGGCGGATCCACTCGGAGACGGTGGCGGCGGCAGGCATGGCAGAGTTGTCAGACAAGTGCATGGCGGGGAAGTGTACGCCAAGGGCGCGCGGGGTGCTGTGACGGGCCCGACGGGCGGCCGGCGGGCCGGGCCCCGGGCGGGCTCCCCCTCCCTCGCTCGGTGCGACGGCGGCGCTCGGTGCGGCGGCGGCCGGGGTGATGATCGAGGAGCGGCGGCCGGGGTCGAAGGAGCGTCCCCGCTCAGTACGACTGCAGCACCGGCAGCGCGGGCGTGCCCGTCGGGAGCATGTGCTTGGCCGCCAGGACCGGCGTCTCGCCGACCCGCACCACCTGGGTGACCAGGACGGCGGGGGTGTCCGCCGGGCGCCCCAGCTGCTCCCCGCGCCGCCGCCCGAGCAGCGTCGCCGTGATCCCGCTGTGCGCGCTCAGGGCCGTCTCCCGCGAGGCCCCCACCAGCACCGCCAGCATCGAGACCGCGCCGCGGGCCTTCGGGTCCGCCTCCGTCGCCCGCAGGGCCCGCGCGAACTCCGGGTGCACCCGGTCGAGCAGCTCGTCGGGCGCCGCCCACTCGTGGCTCAGCGCCGCCGCCGTGCCCTCCCCGCCGAGTACGGACTCCCAGAACCGCAGCTCGGCGCGGGCGGGCGCGAGCAGGTGCTGGGTGGTGAAGTCGGTCGGCTCCTCGACGCTTCTGAGCAGCGCCCGCACCCGCAGCGGGGCGCCCGCGCCGATCAGCTCCTCCAGCGGCTGGACGTGCTCGAAGCCGCGCCGGGGCGGGCGGTCGTTGACCGTACGGCCCACCCCGCGCCGCACCGTGAGGACGCCGTCCTCCTGGAGCAGCAGCAGCGCCTCGCGCAGGGCCGGCCGGCTGACGCCCAGCTCGGCGGCGAGCTTCGGCTCGGAGGGGAGCGTGGAGCCCGGCGGGTAGGTGCCGTCGTGGACGGCGTCCGCGATCCGCTCGTAGAGCGCCACGACCGGTCGCCGCCGCTGTCCGCTGACCGCCACGGCCCCTCCTCGTCTCGTCCCCGGCCCGCTCCGTGCCGGTCTTCGCACCACGGTAGTCGGCTCACGTTGTCTGACAAGTCACCCGTACGGCTCTGCTCGCCGTCACGGGGAGGCGCCGCGCGTCCCATTCTGGTCCCACGGCTGCGGCCGGGTACGACCGACGGCACGACGGAGGAGAGGGGCCGGGCATGAGTCCCAAGCAGGCGTCACGGGCAGCGGGCGGGGGCGCCTCCCGGACGGCCGGAGCCCTCGCCCCGGGGCGGATCGCGATGGTCGCGGTCGCGGTCCTCACCCTGGTCCTCATCTTCGAGAACACCCGCGAGGTAAAGATCCGCCTGCTGGTCCCCGAGGTCACCCTGCCGCTCTACGTGGCGCTGCTCGCGACCGCCCTCCTCGGCGCGGGCTGCGGCTGCTACTTCGCCGCCCGGAGGCGGAAGTGAGACGGGCCGCCGTCGTCGGCGTCGGCGCGGTCCTGGCGTTCGCGGCCGTCGCCGCCTCCTCGGCGGAGGACGCCGCCACGCCCGGCGACGAGGCCGGGACACGGCCGATGCCGGACTTCCTGGGCCGGGGCCTGTGGCAGGTCTTCACCCGCCTCGACCGCCGGACCCGGCTCGACGTCCACGACGTGAGCGGCCGCGACCGGCGGGTGCTCTGGCCGCCGCGCTGGGCGGTCTGCACCCAGTACCCGACGGCGGGCACGGCCCTCGACCGGCGGACCACCGCCATGATCGGAGTCGTACGCAAGGGCGAGACCTGCCCACCCCGCGTCCGCGACGCCCGCCGCTGAGCGCTGCCGCGCGGGTGCGAGACGATGCCGCGCGGGTACGAGACGCTGCCCCCGCCCGTACGCGACGCTGTCCCGTACAAAACGCTGCCCCGCCCGTACGAGACGCTGCCCCGCCTCCGCACCGAATAGCCTGGCCCCATGTCCGACGAACCCGCCGCCTACCTCGCCGTCGGGCCCCGGGTGGGCCTGCGTCCCTTCTCCCTCGCCGACGCCGAGGAGTTCACCGCCCGCGCCCGGGAGAGCCGGGAGCTCCACCGCCCCTGGCTCTTCCCGCCGTGCACGACCGAGGCGTACGCCGCCTACGCGGGCGTCCTGATCGAGGACCCGGCGCGCGCGGGGTTCCTGGTGTGCGAGCGCGCCGACGGCGGCGGGATCGCCGGCTTCGTCAACATCAACAACATCGTCCGCGGGGCGTTCCGCAGCGGCGCCCTCGGGTACGGCGCCTTCGCGCACGCCGCTGGACGCGGACTCCTCACCGAGGCCCTCGGGCTGGTCCTGGAGCACGCCTTCGGCCCCCTGGAACTGCACCGGCTGGAGGCGAACATCCAGCCCGGCAACACCGCCTCCCGCGCCCTCGTCCGCCGCGCCGGCTTCCGCCTGGAGGGCTTCTCGCCCGCGATGCTGCACATCGACGGGGCCTGGCGGGACCACGAACGCTGGGCGATCACCGCACCCGACCAGCCCTAACGCTTGTAGTTGATCTTCATCGTGTCGAGGTCCGTCACCGTCGAGCGCAGCGCCTTGTACCCGTGGCCCAGCTCGCCGAGCGCCTTCTCCACCCGGTCCTCCGCGATCGCGCCCGCCATCTCGTCGCCGTCCTCGGCGTCCGAGACGACGACCAGGCGGTACGAGAAGTGCTTCAGCGTCCGGTCGTAGGCCAGCGAGCCCTCCTCCGTGAACTGCATCGCCGTCAGCCCGTGCGCGTCCACCTCGGCGAGCAGCCGGGACCGGCTCTCCTCGGACAGACCGTCGAACGTGCCGCGCACGATGACCCGGTAGGTGTGCTGCGTGCCCATTCCTCGTACTCCCTGTGCCACTGGTCCCCGCCCGCCCAGGCGGCGGGCCGACCCTCCACACTACGGCGGCGGGCACCCCCGGCGCCGGGAATATCCGGCCCGGTCCTCCGGCGGCTCTGCCGAAGCCCGACGCGGAGAACCCCTGGTCAGGACCGGCCCCGGCGTGTTCCATGGATCGATGACGACCGTACGACGTGCCGTACTGACGCTGCCCGTGGCCCCGTTGGGCCCGGACAACCCCCTCCCCGCACTGCGGGCCCCCGCCGGCGCCGGGTCCCACGCGGTCGACGCGCGGACCCTCGCGGAGCTCCCGCGCGACATGGCCCGGGGCATCGGACGGGCGCCCCTGCGCAGCCTGCTTCCGGCCCCCGTGCGCGACGGCTACGGCCGCGAGCGCACGCCCGCGGACCTCGACACGATCGTGATCGAGAACGACCGGCTCCGGGTGACCGTGCTGCCCGGCCTCGGCGGCCGCGTCCACTCCCTGCACCACAAGCCCACCGGACGCGAACTCCTCTACCGCAACCCCGTCCTCCAGCCCGCCGCCTTCGCCCTCAACGGCGCCTGGTTCTCCGGCGGCATCGAGTGGAACATCGGGGCCACCGGCCACACCACCCTCTCCTGCTCGCCCCTCCACGCGGCCGTCGTCCGCGCCCCCGACGGCGGTCCGATGCTCCGCCTGTGGGAGTGGGAGCGCCTGCGCGACCTGCCCTTCCAGGTCGACCTGTGGCTCCCGGAGGGCTCCGACTTCCTGTACGTCGGTGTCCGCGTCCGCAACCCCCACGAGCGGACCGCCCCCGCCTACTGGTGGTCCAACACCGCCGTCCCCGAGGAGCACAGGATCCTCGCGCCCGCCGACGCGGCCTGGCACCACGGCTACGAACACGGCCTGGACCGCCTCCCCGTGCCGGTCGCCGAGGACGGCACCGACCACTCGTACCCGCTGAACGGCGCCCACGCCGCGGACTACTTCTACGACCTGCCCGAGGGGCAGCGCCGCTGGATCGCCGCCCTCGACGCGGACGGCCACGGACTCGTCCAGACCTCCACCGACGCGCTGCGCGGCCGCAAGCTCTTCCTGTGGGGCGCCGGGCGCGGCGGCCGGCGCTGGCAGGAGTGGCTGACCGAGCCCGGCACCCCCGGCTACGCCGAGATGCAGGCCGGACTCGCCCGCACCCAGCTGGAGCACCTGGAGCTCGCGGGCGGCGCCGAGTTCAGTTGGCTGGAGGCGTACGGGCCGCTCGCCGCCGACCCCGCCGCGGCCCTCGGCGACGACTGGGCCGCCGCCCGCGCCGACGTCGAGGCGAAGCTGGCGGCGGCGCTGCCCCGCACCGCCGTCGACGCGGCGTACACCGCCTGGCGGGAGGGCGCCGCGGACGCCGAACCGGAGACCGTCCTCGCGGTCGGCTCCGGCTGGGGAGCCCTCGAAGTCCTGCGCGGGGGACACGCGTTGCCCGGTACGCCCTTCCCCGAGTCGACCCTCGGCCCGGACCAGGAACCCTGGCGGGAGCTCCTGCGCACCGGCGTCCTGCCGCCCCCGGCGAAGGGCGCGGGACCCGGTGCGCCGCTGGTCGCCACCCCCTGGCGGGACATGCTGGAGACCGCCCCCGCCGACCCGTCCACCGAGTACCACCTCGGCATCGCCCAGTGGCACGCGGGAGACCGCGCCCAGGCGGTACGGAGCTGGGAGCGCGGACTCCACCGGGCCGAGGTGCGCTGGCCCCTGCTGTACTGCCTGGCCGTCGCGGACCAGGAAGACGGGCATCCGCGGCGGGCCGCCGAGCGGTTCGCGGAGGCCTTCGCCGACCACGCGGAGACCGACCACGCGAAGTCCGACCATGCGAAGTCCGACCATGCGAAGTCCGACCACGCCGAGACCACCGGTGCCGAGACCACCGGTGCCGAGACCGCCGGTGCCGAGACCGGGCCTGTGGGCGCCGGTCCCGCCTCGCGGGCCGCCGAAGACGTCGCGGTGGTCGCGGCCCTCGGGCGCGAGGCGATCGTCGCCCTGCTCGCCGCCGGGCGGCCCGGCACGGCGGGGGAGTTGTGGGCGAGCCTCCCGGAGGAGGTCCGGGAACGGGGAGCGTTCCGACTCCTGGAGGCGCGGATCCTGCTCGCCGAGGGCAGGACGGGCGAAGCCCGTGCCGTCTTCGACGCGGGCTTCGAGGTCGCCGATCTGCGCGAGGGCGCCGAGATCCTGGGCGAGCTGTGGGCGGAGCTCACCGACGAACCCCTTCCGGACGCCTACGAGTTCAGGATGCGTCCGAGCTGACGGGCGGGCGTCGGGCGGCGGTAGCGTGGACCGAGTGGCGAGGGCGGAAGGGGCGGGGGACGGAGATGGCGACTTGGGCGACGGCCGAGTGCCGGTGCGGCCACCCGCGTTTCCGCCATTCCGAGCCCCGGTTCTCCGGTGCCTGCGGCGCCTGCCTGTGCGGTGGGTTCGAGCTGCCGCCGCCGGCGGCCGGCTCCGCTGATCCCGAGCCCGCCCGGCCGGAGCCGGACCGCACCCCGCATCCGAGCTGTCCCTTCCAGGACCCGGACTGCCTCGGGTTCCACGACTTCTTCCGGGACTGAGGCGGTCCGATTCCGTCGTCGGGCGTCAGGACACCCGGCACAGGATCTCGCCGTGCGGGACCATGAACCAGGCGTCCTCCTGCCCGCCCCACTCCCGCCAGGCCTCCGCGATCGACTCCAGCTCGGCGGCGGTCGTGTGCCCGCCGTCCACGGCCAGCTCGGCGTAGCCGGAGGCGGTCGTGCGGTCCGCCCACAGGCCGCTCCACCAGTCCCGCTCCTCGGGGGTGGCGAAACACCAGGTGGCGGCCGTCGACGTGATCTCGGTGAAGCCGGCCTGCCGGGCCCAGGAGAACAGTCGTCGTCCCGCGTCCGGTTCGCCGCCGTTGGCGCGCGCGACCCGGTGGTACAGGTCCAGCCAGCCGTCCAGGGCGGGCCGCTCGGGGAACCAGGTGAAGGCTCCGTAGTCGCTGTCGCGGGCCGCGACGACACCGCCGGGCCGGCACACCCGGCGCATCTCGCGCAGCGCCTGGACCGGGTCGCCGACGTGCTGCAGTACCTGATGGGCGTGGACGACGTCGAAGGAGTCGTCGGGGAAGTCCAGGGCGTGGACGTCGGCGATCCTGAACTCCACGTTCGTCAGGCCGCGTTCGGAAGCGACTCCGCGGGCCTTCGCCAGTACGTCCTCGGCGGTGTCGACCCCGGTGACCCGGCCCGGCGCGACCAGTGCGGCCAGGTCGGCCGTGATGGTCCCGGGCCCGCAGCCCACGTCCAGGACGTCCAGGCCCGGGCGCAGTTCGGGCAGCAGGTAGGCGGCGGAGTTGGCGGCGGTCCGCCAGCTGTGCGAGCGCAGGACCGACTCGTGGTGGCCATGCGTGTAGACGGCGGTCTCAGAGGCCGCGGGCTGCGCGGAGGCGTGCGTCATCGAAGCGACTCCCTCGGTGTGGGTGCGTGCCTCCACCGTACGCACGATGGCCGGATGATGAGACCCGTGTCTTGTCATGTGGACAAAGGGTCATTCCAACAGGGCTCTTCGGTACCGGAGTTCCTCCAGGACCCGGCCGCCCGTCTCCTCCCGTACCGCCGTCCCGTCCGGCCGCCAGCCCGCCGCCTCGTAGAACCTCCGCCCTCGCGCGTTGTCCGCGAACACCCACAGTGCCGCCGCCCGGAACCCGGCCGCGACGAGCGCCTCGGCGGACGCCGCCATGAGCGCCCGCCCGACACCCGTGCCCCAGACCTCAGGCAGGGCGTACAGCGCCGCCAGCTCGGCCGTGCTCCCGGGCGCGAACTCCCCGTCCGGCCACGGCCGGAAGCACGAGAAGGCGACGAGCCGCCCGCCGTCCCCCGTCGCCACCAGCACCGTGGGCCGGTCCGGCGCCGCGAGGCGGGCGCGCCAGACGCCGGCGCGCTCCTCGACGTCCAGGGCGTCGAGATACGGGCCGGGGAGCAGGTCGCGGTAGGCGGCCCGCCAGGACAGGACGTGCACGGCGGCGAGGGCCGCGGCGTCCTCGGGAAGCGCTTCACGTATCGGCATGCGGCATTCTGACCCGGCCCCCGCCCGTACCGCCGCCGCATTCCGGGCTCCGATGCCTGCCTGTACCGCCCCGCATTCCGGGGACCCGATACCCGCCCGTACCGCCGCCGCATTCCGGGCCCCGATGCCCGCCCGCACCACCCCCGCATTCCGGAGAGCTCGCGCCCCGCCCGTACCGCCCGCCCTCCGGAGGGCTCCGCGGTCGGGGCCCGGTCCGCTTCACCTGCGGGCGGCCGCGGGACCTGCCCTCCGTCACCCGTACGGCCCCGATCGGATGCGCCGGAAACAGCCGCGGCCCCTACGCCGCCCAGCAGGGCGAGCCGGTCGCCCAGGCGCTCGACGACGTGATCCTCGCGTACGGGACGAACGGCGAGCCGCTCCCGTACGACCCCGGACACCCGGTCCGGCCCGTCGACGGCGCCCCGGTCCGCCCTCGCGCCCGTGCGGACCGTGAGGCCTCCACCGGCGCCGCCGGGAACACCCGGCCGGAGCGGATCGTGCGCCACACGCGGGCGTGCGTCACCGGTCACCGTCGCCTGAAGGGGCGAGAACGCCCGAATCTTCGTATAAAGGGCACGGGGGTGCCCGCCGGCGCCCCCGCGCGCTCAGGAGGTACGGGACATGCGGCAGACGGCTCCGGAAGGCCGCGGGCCGGTGCGCTACGGCCCTCCCGCGCCCGACACCGGCCTCCCCGTCCTGCCCGGACTCGCCGGGCTGCTCGCCGCCGCCGCCGGACGGACCGCCCCCGAACCGCCCGGCGGCGGGCCCGTCCTGCGCGAGGCCGCCGCCGGCTACTGGTGGCGTCGCGGCCTGCGCACCCACCCCGAGGACGTGGTGGCCGCGCCCGGCGCCCCCGCGCTCCTCCTGGCCCTGATCGCCGCCCACGGCGGCGACCTCCTGCTGCCCCGCCCCTGCCCCGCCTGGTGGACCCCGCAGGCCCGGCTCCTCGGCCGCCCGGCCTACCACGTGCCCACGCCCGCCGAGGCGGGCGGCGTCCCCGACCCGTACGCCCTCCTGGAGACCGTCCGCCGGATCCGCGCCGAGGGCGGCGACCCCCGGGTCGTGCTGCTCTCCGTCGCCGACGACCCCACCGCCACCGTCGCCGCGCCGGAACTCGTCCGCGAGGCCTGCGAGGCGGCCGTCGCCGAGGGCCTGCACGTCGTCAGCGACGAGACCTGGCGCGACACCCTCCACCAGCCGGGCGGCGCCGTGCTGCTCAGCCCCGCCGAGATGTGCCCCGACGACGTCACCGTCCTCACCGACCTCGGCGGCGCCCTCACCCCCGCCGCCTGGCCCTGCGCCGTCGCCCGCTTCCCGCCCACCGACCCGTCCCGCGCCGACCGCTGGACCGACCGCAGGGCCCGCGTCCTCGACGTGCTCACCGCCCTCGGAGCCCTCGTCCCCGGGCCCGTGGCCCCCGCCATGGCCCACGCCCTCGACGAACCCGAGGACGTCACCGTACGGGCCCGGCGCGCCGCCGCCGTCCACGGGCGGCTCGCCGGGGCCGCGCACCACACCGTCCTCGCCGCCGGAGCCCTGGCCCGGCCGCCGCAGGCCGGCCGCCACCTCTACGCCGACCTCGGGCCGCTGCGCGCCGGGCTCGCCGCCCGGGGCGTCACCGACTCCCTGGAGCTGGAGAGCCACCTCACCGCGCGGCTCGGCGCCCCGGCGACCGGCGGCCACCGCTTCGGCGACGAACTCGGCGCGCTGCGCGTCAGGTTCGGCACCGGCATGTTCCTGGGTGCCACCGAGGAGGAGCGCGCCGAGGCCCTCGGGGCGTCCGACCCCGTGGAACTGCCGCACGTCGCCCGCGCGCTGGAGGACTTCGGAGGAGCCCTGGAGGAGCTCAGATGACCGGGCCCGGGCGCCGGCGCCCCGCGACCACCGCCCCTCCACGATGTGCCGAGCACGAGCGGAACGGAGCCCGCAGATGACCGAACGGACGGCACCTCCCGCCCGGGCCGGACAGGCCCCGGCCCCGCACCACCCCGGCCAGGCCGCGCCTCCCGGCCAGGCCGGGCCCCCCGCCCCCGAGCCCGCACTGCAGCCCGTCGGCCGGCTGCGGCAGGACTGGCCCCGCACCTTCGCCGACCGGCTCACCGCGCCCCTCCCCGGCGTCCGGGCCCTGGCGCGCCTCGCCCGCGAGGGAGCCGTACGCCCCCGCCCCGAGGGCCTCCGCGACATCCCCCTGCTGCCCTTCGAGCCCGGCCCGCTGCCGCCCGCGGGACCCGACACCCTCGCCGTCACCTGGGCCGGGCACGCCAGCTGGATCCTGCGCGTCGGCGGGCTGACCGTTCTCACCGACCCGGTCTGGTCCCGCCGCATCTTCGGCACGCCGGCCCGCCTCACCCCCGTCGGGGTCCGCTGGGAGGACCTGCCGGCCGTCGACGCCGTCGTCATCAGCCACAACCACTTCGACCACCTCGACGGCCCCACCCTCAAGCGGCTGCCCCGGCACACCCCGGTCTTCGTCCCGGCCGGACTCGGCCGCTGGTTCACCCGCCGCCGGTTCAGCCGCGTGACCGAGCTCGACTGGTGGGAGGCGGCCGAACTCGACGGGGTGCGCTTCGACTTCGTCCCCGCGCACCACTGGTCCAAGCGCACGCTCCTGGACACCTGCCGTTCCCTGTGGGGCGGCTGGGTCCTCACCGACCGGGCCGGGCGCCGGATCCACTTCGCCGGCGACACCGGATACGGCCACTGGTTCGCCGAGATCGGCCGCCGCTACCCCGGCATCGACCTGGCGCTGCTCCCGATCGGCGCGTACGCCCCGCGCTGGTGGCTCAGCGACGTCCACACCGACCCCGAGGAGGCGGTCCGCGCCCACCAGGACCTCGGCGCGCGACGGATGGCGCCCATGCACTGGGCCACGTTCGTGCTGTCCTCCGAGCCGGTCCTCGAACCCCTCACCCGGGTCAGGGCCGCCTGGGAGAAGGCCGGTCTGCCCCGCGAGGACCTGTGGGACCTGCCGGTCGGCGGGTCACGGGTGCTCGTGCCCTGACGCGCCGGGCGAGCCCTCGTGGTGCTCGTGCCCCGACGCGCCGGGCGAGCCCTCGCGGTGCTCGTGCCCCGACGGAGACCCGGAGCCCCGAAGCCGCCGCCACAGCGCCGGGACCGCGCTGACCAGCACCGTCAGACCCACCGCCGCGACCACGCCCTGCCAGGGCTCGGGGAAGAGCGAGCCGCCCAGGATCCCGATCAGCTGGTACGTCGCCGCCCACGCCAGGCAGGCCGCCACGTCCCCGCGCGCGAAGCGGCGCAGCGGCATCTGGGCGAGCAGGCACGCCAGCATCACCGGGATCCGGCCGGCCGGCACGAGCCGGGACAGCACGAGCACCGACACCTGGTGCGTGTCGAGCCGCTCCCGCGCGTGCGCGAGCCGCTCCGGCGTCACCCGGGACCGCAGCGCGGCGAGCCAGCGCGAGCCGTTGCGGGAGCGGACCCCGCGCTGCCCGAGCCAGTACAGCACCGTGTCGCCGAGGAACGCGGCGAACGCCGCCGCCAGGAAGACGAAGAGCAGCGAGAACGGCGAGGACTGGTGGAAGGCGACCACCGCCGCCGAACTGACGATCGCGCCCGTCGGCACGATCGGCACCAGCGCGCCGAGCGCCACGAGCAGGAACAGCGAGGGATAGCCGACCGCCTGCTGCGTCGACTCCGGCGGCAGCTCGCGCACGGCCCCCACGAGTCCACCGATCACCGCGCGACCTCCGGCCGCACCCGGTCGCCGTGGCCGAGGAGGTGGACCGCCACCTTCGGCGCGAGCCGGGCCGCGTGGCGGACGAACTCGTCGCCCGGCGCGTGGAACTCGTGCGGCCGGACCCCGTCGAGCCCGATCGGCCAGTACGTGCCGTAGTGCACCGGCACCGCCGCCGCCGGTGAGAGCGCGGCGAGCGCCTGGGCCGCCCGCCCCGCGTCGAGGTGGCCGTGCCCGAGGTAGGGACCCCAGCCGCCGACCGGCAGCAGGGCCACGTCCACCGGGCCCACCGCGTCCGCCATGCCGTCGAACAGGCCGGTGTCCCCGGCGAAGTACGTGCGCGCCTCGCCCTCGACGACGTACCCGAGCGCGGGGGAGCGGTGCGGTCCCACGGGCAGCCGCCGCCCGTCGTGGAGCGCGGGGACGACCCGTACCGTCAGGCCCTCCACCGTCACCGCGTCACCCGGCTCCACCTCGGTCAGCCGCAGCCCGTTCCGGTCGAGCCTGCGCAGCCCCGGCACGGCGGCGGGCGCGCCGCGCGGCACGAGGATCCGCGTCCCCGGGGGGAGCCGGGCGAGCGAGGGGAGGTGGAGGTGGTCGGCGTGCAGGTGCGAGACGAGGACGGCCTCGGCGCGGGCGGCCTCGGGCGGCGGCAGGGCGCCGCGCCGCCGGCGCAGGTGCGCGAGCCGCCGCGCGAACAGCGGATCGGTGAGGAAGCGGACCCCGGAGTCCTCGACCGTGCAGGTGGCGTGCCCCCACCAGGTGACCTCCACCGGCATGCCGCCCTTCCGCTGTCCGTCTCGTCAGACGTCTGTCGTAACGAGGGTAATTGTCCGGAGCGCGCTCCGGAGGATGTTCGGGCGTCACCTTCCGGCAGTAGGGTCGGTCCATGGACGACGTTCGGGTGGCGGCGATCGCCAGCCTCACCCCGCTCGAAGAGCTGGACAGCGACCCCTTCCTGGTCGACACGCGGGGCCAGCACGCGGTGTGTGCCCGCTGGGCCGACGACAAGGGGTACGTGCTCGCCCGCCAGCTGTTCTGCTACGGAATCCGCCCGGACCACGCGGCGCTCTGGGCCGATGTGGAGGCCGGGACGGTGGACCTCTTCGTGGCCCCCAACGAACGGGTCCTCGCCCGCGCGTTGACCTCCGTTCCGGGCTTCCGCGCCGAGTGCGAGCGGCGCGGTGTGCGGGTGGAGACCGTCGGACTTGACGAACCTCCGTACGACAAGGCGGCCAAGGCGGGCGTGCACCGGCGGCTCTCGATGCCCACCGCCGGGTACGACGGCTCCTGACGTCCCGTCCCCGGCGGGGTTCCCGCCTCCCACGCCCGATCGCGGCCGTTGTGCCACGCTTGGGGCAGGAAACGGGCGAAAGGCGAAGTGGGCGTGGGTGACGGGCGATGGGGTGGCGCCGACCGCTGGCGGTCCGCGGGCAGGACTCTGGCGCGGGTGCTCCTGGTCTGGGCGGTGTCCACGCTCACCATGCTCCTCCTCGCCGGGCTGCTGCCCGACTTCCAGCTCCAGTCCGCCGACGGCGACAGCTTCACCAGGACCGCCCTCACCGCCGCCACGGCCGCCGGCGCGTTCGGTCTGCTCGGCGCGCTCGTCTGGCCGTTGATCGTGCGGGCGCTGCTCCTCGTCCCGGCGCTCGTCCTCGGGCTGCTCGTCTTCTTCCTCAACGGCTCGCTGCTGCTCGTCGCGCTGTGGCTGATCCCCGACGGGCGAGGTGCCGCCGACCCCGAGACCGCGGTCGCGGTGGCCGCCGTCATGTCCGCCGTGGCCTCCGCCACCTCCACCGCCCTCGCTGTCCGCGACGACGACGCCTACCGGCGCCGGCTCTACCGGCTCACCGGCCGCACCCGCCCCCGCGACCCCGGCGACACGGCGGGGTCCGTGCCCGGCACGGTCTTCCTCCAACTCGACGGCGTCGGCCACCACGTGCTGCGCGGCGCCGTCGCCGACGGCCTCATGCCGACCGTGGCGGGATGGCTGGAGGCCGGCCACCGGCTCACCCCGTGGCGCACCGACTGGTCCAGCCAGACCGGCGCCAGCCAGCTCGGCATCCTGCACGGCTCCAACGAGGACGTGCCCGCCTTCCGCTGGTACGAGAAGGACACCGGCCGGCTCATGGTGTCGAACCGCCCGGCGAGCGCCGTCGAGCTCCAGCGCAGGGCCGTGCGCCGCACCGGGGACGGCGGTCTGCTCACCGTCGACGGGGCCTCCCGGGGCAACCTCTTCAGCGGCGGCGCCGACCAGCTCGCCCTCGTCCTGTCGATGGCCGCCCGGCGCGGCCGCCGCAACCGCTCCCGGGCCGGCTACTTCGCGTACTTCTCCGACCCGGCCAACGCCGTCCGCACCGCCGGATCGCTCGTCGCCGAGTGCGTCCGGGAGGTGTACCAGTCGACGCGGGCGCGGCTGCGCCGGGAGACGCCGAGGGTCTCGCGCGGCGGCACGTACCCCTTCGTCCGCGCCTTCGCGACGGTCGTCGAGCGGGACGTCGTGGTCTCCGCCGTGATGGGGGACATGCTGGCCGGGCGGACCGCCGTCTACGCCGACCTCGTCGCGTACGACGAGGTGGCGCACCACTCGGGGCCGCACGGCCGTGACACGGACCAGGTCCTGGCGCGCCTCGACCGGGCGATCGCGCTCATCGCCACCGTCGCCGAGCACGCCCCGCGTCCGTACCGGATCGTGCTCCTCTCCGACCACGGGCAGAGCCCCGGCGAGACCTTCGAGTCGGCGTACGGGCTGACGCTCAAGGACCTCGTACGGGCCGGGTGCGGGCTGCCGGTGCCGCGCCGCGTGCGGCGCACCCGGAGCGGTTCGGAGGCACGGGACGCGGCCAGGGACGCGCTGCGCAGCGCGCTGCACCGGCCGGTGGACGAGAGCGGTGAGACGGCCCGGGAGCTGCCCGCCCGGCCCTCCGAGCCGGTGGTCCTGGCCTCGGGCAATCTGGGGCTCGTCTCCTTCCCCGACGTGCCGCACCGGATGACCCGGGAGGAGATCGACCGGCGTCATCCGGCCCTCCTGCGCACCCTTGCGCACCACCCGGGCATCGGCTTCGTGCTGGTGGCGAGCGCCGAGCACGGCTCGGTGGTGCTCGCCCGCGACGGCGCGGAGGTGCCGGTCGCCGAGCTCGCGGACGACGGACCGCTCGCGGTCTTCGGGCGGGGCGCGGCGCGGGCGGTGCGGCGCACGGACGGCTTCCCGCACGTCGCGGACATCATGGTCAACTCCATGTACGACCCGGCGACGGGGAGCGTGCACGCCTTCGAGGAGCAGATCGGCTCGCACGGCGGTCTCGGCGGGGAGCAGTCGCACGCCTTCCTCCTTTCGCCGCCGGACCTGTCGCCGCCGGTGGGGGCGGGGGAGGAGCTGGTCGGGGCGGAGCAGGTGCACCGGGTGCTGCGGCGCTGGCTGCGCGAGTCCTCGGGTCCGCAGGTGCCGCTCGGTCCTCTGGAGATTTCCCCGTCCACGGACGATTCGGAACCACTTCTTCCGGTTGAGGGTCCGGTCCCGCAGGACAAAAACCACTGATTTGGACGCCTGTTCGCCCTTACCGGACGATGGTCCGGATTTGTACGACGGAAGGCGCACCACCCCATGAGCACGGCCACCACAACTCCACAGCGGGACGCGGCACAGCGGACGGACGACAAGCACGCCCGCCGCTTCGGCCTCCCCATCGCGACCGCCCTGGTCATGGGCAACATCATCGGTGGCGGAATCTTCCTGCTGCCCGCCTCCGTCGCCCCCTACGGCACCCTCAGCCTCGTCGCCTTCGGCGTCCTCACCCTCGGCGCGATCGCCCTCGCCCTCGTCTTCGGCCGCCTCGCCCACCGCCACCCGCAGACCGGCGGACCCTACGTCTACGCCCGCGAGGCCTTCGGCGACTTCGCCGGATTCCTGACCGCATGGTCGTACTGGATCACCACCTGGGTCTCCAACGCGGCCCTCGCCGTCGCCGCCGTCGGCTACCTCGACGTCCTGGTCCCCGTCCACGGGTCGAAGGCCGCAACCATCGCCGCCGCCCTGCTCTTCCAGTGGCTGCCCGCGCTCGCCAACCTGGCCGGCACCCGCTACGTCGGCGCGGTACAGATCGTCGCGACCGTGCTCAAGTTCGTCCCGCTGATCCTCGTCGCCGTCGGCGGCCTGCTCTTCTTCGACAGCGCCAACCTCGGCCCCTTCCACGCGAGCGACGGCAGCGCGCTCGGCGCGGTCTCCGCCTCCGCCGCGATCCTGCTCTTCAGCTACCTCGGCGTCGAGTCCGCCGCCGTCAGCGCCGGCGAGGTCCGCGACCCGCGCCGCAACGTCGGCCGCGCCACCGTCCTCGGCACCCTCGGCGCCGCCGCGGTCTACCTCCTCGGCACCCTCGCCGTCTTCGGCACCGTCGCCCACGACAAGCTGGTCACGTCCACCGCGCCCTTCTCCGACGCCGTGAACGCCATGTTCGGCGGCTCCTGGGGCGGCGCGGCCGTCGCCTGCATGGCCATGGTCTCCATGCTCGGCGCCCTCAACGGCTGGACCCTGCTGAGCGCCCAGGCCCCCTACGCGGCTGCCCGCGACGGACTCTTCCCGAAGGTGTTCACGGTCAAGCGGCGCGGTGTTCCGACCGTCGGCGTCCTCGTCACCGTCGTCCTCGCCTCGTTCCTGACGGTCTACAACTACACGGCCGGCACGGAGGGCGTCTTCGAGGTCCTCGTCCTCGTCACCACCTTCACCGCCACCGTCCCGTACCTCCTGTCGACCGCCGCGCAGCTCTACTTCCTGCTCTCCGGACAGACCGACCGGGTCCACCGTCCCCGCCTGGTCCGCGACGCCGTCCTCGCCCTCGCCGCCTTCGGCTTCTCCCTCTGGCTGGTCGCCGGCTCCGGCTACGCCGCCGTCTACCAGGGAGTCCTGTTCCTCTTCGCCGGCGTCCTCGTGTACGCCTGGATGGCGGCCCGCAGGCAGCGCGCCACCGCTCAGGGGGTGTCTTCTGACGGTGACCGCCGGGGCGGTGAATCCGGGGCCCTGGCGTAGGCCGCTCGGGCGGATCCCCGGCCGGGGGAGCCGTACCGGTCCCACGGCGGGGCAGTACGGATCTCCGTGAGCCCCGCGCACCAGACGCCCGCCGCGCCCGCCGCCCCGGCGGGGCACCGGGCGCGCCCGGCCCGGGGCCGGCACCGGTGGGTCGCGTTCCTCCTCGTCCTCGCCGCGCTGTTCGGCGCCGGGGCCGCCGCCGCGCTCCCCGTCGCCGAGACGCGCGCCGCGGCCGCCGCCCCGGCCTCCGACCCGGGCGGCGAGACCCACGACCCGGTCGGCACCGTGGCCGGACTCCCCGGCCGGACCCGCACCCACCGCGCGCACCTCCGCGCCGTCGGGCCCGTGCCCCGGCCCCACGCCCCCCGGGGCCACCGCCGGACTCCGGCCCCCGCCCCCGTACCCGCCCCGTGCGGCGACGCGCTCCGGTGCGTGGTGATGCGCTGCTGAGAGGCCCCGCCTCCCCGCAGTTCCCCCACATCACCCCCGCACCACGAGGAGTTCCGTCATGCCCGTCGACCCGTACGCCGTCCTCCAGGCCCTGCTGCGCGCCGAGGCCTCGCGCGCCCGGCGCACCGCTCCCGAGCCCGGATCCCCGGCGCCCACCCGCCCCGTCGAGCCGACCGCCCGGACCTCCGGGCGCCCCGCCCGCACGCCCGAACCGACCGCCCACCGGGAGGACCGCCTGCGCTGAACCCCCGTCCCCGGCGCGGCCACCGCCGCGCCGGGCACCGACCGGCCGGGTGTCAGGCCGCCTCCACCGCTCCGAGC
This sequence comes from Streptomyces sp. NPDC006197, assembly GCF_040613865.1. Lineage (NCBI taxonomy): Bacteria > Bacillati > Actinomycetota > Actinomycetes > Kitasatosporales > Streptomycetaceae > Streptomyces > Streptomyces sp. NPDC006197. The sequence continues at coordinate 54,175 of NZ_JBEXSZ010000009.1, forward strand.
GTCCGCGTGCCCCGCCGGGAGTGCAGCCCCACGAGGAGCGCCGCCGCCGCGGCGAGGACCGTGAGCGCCACCAGGGCCGGGACGAGGCCGACCAGCGGGCCCGCCGCCAGGCAGCACACCCCGCCCACGGCCAGGGCGGTGGGCCGCCGCCCCGAGGTCCGCAGCACGATCGCGGCGGCGCCCAGCAGATAGACGCCGACGCCCCCGGTCAGGGACCAGGCCACGACGCCGTGCAGCGGCTCGGCGAGGCCGTAGTGCCCGGTGTCGGCGACCTGCTGGAGGACCTTCTTCATCCCGAGCGCGCAGAGCACGACCCCGGCGACCAGCGGCAGGTGCAGGAACGTGTAGACGTCCCGCGCGAAGCGGGTGCGGTCGTCGCCGTCCAGCCCGGTGAGACGGTGCTCGGCGGCCTCGCCGAGCTGCCGGAAGTACAGCCGCCACAGCCCGGCCGAGAGCAGCAGCCCGGCGGCCGAGGCGCCGAGCACGGCGTACGAGAGCGGGAAACCGGAGACGCCGACGCCCATCGCCACGATGGACTCGCCGAGGGCGATGATCACGATCAGACCGTGCCGCTCGGCGAAGTGCCCGGGGGCGTTGACCCGCCAGCCGGAGGAACCGGTGACGTAGATCCCGCCGTAGTCGACGGCCACCGCCCCCAGCCACCACAGGAGCTGGGTCCGGCCGTCGTACGCGCAGCCGATGAGCAGCAGCATCAGCGGCGGCAGCACGGACGCCATGGCCGTGCGCCGCAGGGTCGCCCGCAGCGCGGCGTCGCCCGGGCTGGAGAGCCAGTACGAGGCCAGGTGCAGGACGCGCACCGCGCCGTAACAGAGCACGAACACCAGCGGTGCCGAGAGCCCGCCGGGCGCGTCCGCGAAGACCTCCGGCACGGCGAGGGACACGATCAGGACGACGGCCATGGCGGTGACGAGCACGCCGAACAGCGCGCCGGAGTCGGCCCGTACGACGTTGCCCAGCCAGGCGAAGGCGCACCAGCACCACCACAGCAGCGCGAGCACGACCATCGCGCCCACCATCCGCACCGGTGAGGGCGCGGCCGCCATGAGGGCGGTGACCTGCGTGATCGCATACACGAACACCAGGTCGAAGAAGAGCTCCGCGGGCGTCACCTTGTGATCGTCCTCTGTGGCCACCATGGCCCGTTCCCTGTTCCACGTCATCTGCGTTCTCCCCCTTCGGAGCACCGGCCTCGGCCACCCCGGCGGGAAGACTACTCACACCCGGGGGAGCGGCGACGCGGTTGTCCACAGCCCGGCATTACCCGTCAGGTAATCGACCCCTTCCGCGCCGCCCGGCATGCTCATGGACACCGGAACCCGGGCGGCGCACTCCGCTCGGGCTCCGGGCCCACCACCAGCACGAACGTCCCCCTTTGGAGGGTGATCCGCCATGTCCCAGGCCCTACGCCGATCTTTGAGGACCGCCCGCACCACCCGGCCCCAGTCCGCGGTGCGCCGCTTCCTCGCCCTCGACGCCGTCGTCACCGGAGCCAACGGGATCGCCTACCTCGCCGCCTCCGGCCCCCTCGGCGAACTCCTCGGCGTCGACGCCGGGCTCCTCCTCGGACTCGGCGTCTTCCTCACCGCGTTCGCCGCGGGCGTCGCCTGGCTCGCGAGCCGCCCACAGCCCCCGGCCCTCGCCGTGAAGCTCGTCGTCGACGCCAACGTGATCTGGGCCGTCCTCAGCGTCGTCGCCCTCGTCGCCTGGCTGGAGCCGACCACCGCCGGCCTGTTCTGGACCCCCGTGCAGGCGGCCACCGTCGCCGGCTTCGCCGGACTCCAGTGGGCGGCCCTCAGGGCAGCCGCGCGCTGAGCGAGCGCAGGTACGCGACCGTCTCCGGGTCGGCCGGGAGGAACGTCTCGATGGCCAGCTCGGCGACGGTCACGTCCATCGGCGTGTTGAACGTCGAGATCGACGACACGAACGACAGCACCCGGCCGTCGTGCTCGATCCGCAGCGGCAGCGCGAAGTACGGGTACGGCTCCGCGTCCGGCCGGTCCTCCGGGTCGATCCGCTCGGGCAGCGGATAGGCCGCCACCTCCTCGTACAGCTTCCGCAGCGGCTCCGAGCGGGCCAGCGCGATCTGACGCTCCATCTGGGCCAGGAGGTGGCCCCGCCACTCCCGCAGGTTCCGGATCCGGGGCGCCAGGCCCTCCGGGTGCAGGGTGAGCCGCATCGCGTTCATCGGCGGGGACAGCAGGTGCTCCGGAAGCCCGTCGAGCAGCAGCCCGATCCCCCGGTTGGCCGCCACCACCGTGTACGTGCCGTCCACCACCAGGGCCGGGTACGGCTCGTAGCCGTCGAGCAGCTGTTGGATCCCCCAGCGCAGCGTCTCCAGGCGCGGCGCGTCCAGCGGCGACTCCGCGTACCGGGGCGCGTATCCCGCCGCCAGCAGCAGCGCGTTCCGCTCCCGCACCGGCACCTCCAGGTGCTCGGCGAGCTTCAGGACCATCTCCTCGCTCGGCCGGGAGCGGCCCGTCTCCACGAACGAGATGTGCCGTGCCGAGGAGTCGGCGCGCAGCGCCAGCTCCAGCTGGCTCAGCCTCCGCTGCTCACGCCACCCGCGCAGCAGCGGCCCCACCCCCGTGTCGGTCGCGACAGTCGTCATGGCCAGACGGTATCCCAGAGGGGGACCCCGGGTAGTTTCCCCCCGGGGCCCCTGTCCGTCACCCCGTCACCCGCACCACCCGACCGGAGGGAGCACCGCCGTGCCCACACAGCCGCTGTCGCAGAAGGAGATCGAGGACCGCCTCAGGGAGCTTCCCGGCTGGTCCGTCGACGCCGACCGGCTCACCCGGACCTACCGGCTCGGCGACCACTTCGCGGCGACCGCGCTCGTCGTCCACGTGGCCCAGATCCAGCAGGAGCTCGACCACCACTCCGACCTCACCCTCGGCTACAACACGGTGGCCGTCGCCGTCAGCACCCACTCCGCAGGCGGCGCCCTCACCGAGAAGGACTTCGAACTCGCCGAGCGCGTCGACCGGATCGCCCCCGGCCACGGCGCGAACTGACCCCTCGTTAGGATCGCGGGCATGGCGGAGACCGTGCTCGACTACGAGACAGAGGCAGCGCACTACGACCGGACCCGCGGCGGGGTGCCCCGGGCCGAGGCGGCCGCCGAGGCCGTCCTGCGACTCGTCCCGCCCGGCGCCCGCACCCTGCTCGACCTCGCCTGCGGCACCGGACTCGTCACCGAACGCCTCGCCCGGCCCGGCCTGCGCGTCTACGGGGCCGACGCCGCCCACGCCATGGTGAGGGTCGCCGCGGGCCGGACGCCCGGCCGCGCCGTACGCGCCGACGCCCGGCGGCTGCCGCTGCCCGACGCCTCCCTGGACGCCGTCGCGGCCGTCTGGCTGCTGCACCTCGTCCCCTTCGCGGCGGACGTCGTCGCCGAGGCGGCCCGGGTGCTGCGCCCCGGCGGCGTCCTCGTCGTCACCGTCGACAAGGACGCCGCCCACGACGTCGGCAGCGACATCGACGCCGTCCTGCGCCCGTACCGCGCGGCCGACGCGGCCTTCGACCGCGCCGACCTGATCACCGGGTACGCGGCCGCCCACGGCCTCGACCCGGCCCCCGGCACCCGCTTCACCGGCCACGGGCAGGGCAACACCCCGCGCGACACCGCCCGGAAGCTGCGCGCCGGGTACTTCGCCTCCTGGTTCACCGGAGACCCGGCGACCACCGGGACGCTCGCCGCCGCCCTGGCCGCCCTCCCGGACCAGGACCGCCGCCGCCCCGACCCCCGCTACCGGCTCGCGAGCTTCGTCAGGCGCGGCTGAACCCCGCCGGCCGGTCGGTCGCCCCGGCGACGCTCACGCCCGGTCTCCCGTCGCACCGGAGGGCAGCACGCCCCCGAGACAGCCGGTGAGGTCCGGGACGGCCGACACCGGCATGTGCCGTACCCGGACGTCCCGTTCGTGCCCGAGCGGCGCCGGCTCCCGCACACAGCCGATCCACGGCCGGTCGACGCGGACGAAGCGCGCCGGATCGGTGTCGGGGCGGCCCGGGGCGGGCCGGCCGGCCGCCACGCGGCCTCAGGCCCCCGGCCCGCCCCAGACCTCCGCCGCGAAGTCGGCGAAGGCGCGCGGCTCGCGGCCCAGGACCCGCTTCACGCCGTCCGTCGCCGAGGAGTTGTGGCCGTCGAGGAGCGTCGCGAACAGCGCCGCGAGCCACTCCGCCTCGGGGGCCGGGAGCCCGAACCCGGCGAGCAGCCCGGCGTACTCGGCCTGCGGCACCGGACGATAGACCACCGGGCGGCCCGAGGCGCGGGAGATCTCCGCCGCCACCTCCGCGAAGCCGACCGGCCGGGGGCCCGTCACCTCGTGCACCCGTCCCGCGTGCCCGTCCGCCGTCAGCGTCTCCACGACGACGTCCGCCAGGTCGTCCGCGTCGATGAACGGCTCGGCCGTGTCCCCGGCGGGAAAGACGACCGCGCCCTCGGCGACTCCCTCCGCGAGCAGACCCTCGGAGAAGTTCTGCGCGAAGAACGAGGCCCGCACGACGGTGAGTTCGGCCCCGGAGGCGGCCGCACGCAGGGCCTCCTCCGCCAGGACCGCCGCCGGCTCCCCGCGCCCGGAGAGAAGGGTCAGCCGCCGTACGCCGTTCTCCGCGGCCAGCCGGCCGAAGGTCTCCATCGCCTCGACCGCCCCGGGGGCGGCCAGGTCCGGGTAGTAGGCCACGTATGCGGCGTCCGCGCCCCGCAGCGCCGGGGCCCAGGTCTCCGGGGCCTCCCAGTCGAAGACCGTCGCCCCGCTCCGGGACCCGGCACGGACCGTCGCGCCGCGGGCGGCCAGCCGTTCGGCCACGCGCCGCCCGGTCTTGCCGGTGGCGCTCGTCACCAGGATCGTCGTGTTCCGGACGTCGTTCGTGTGTGTCGTCATGGCTCAAGACTCCCGCCCGGCGTCCCGCCCGCCCATGCTCCGCGGTCTCATCCGCCTACGCCTCCGTCTCGGGCCGATCCGAAGGGCGGGTCTCGGCCCGTCCCGCCGACGACCTACGCTTGCGCCCCATGGACGCACTCGCCGGACTCCTCGACGGGCCACGCGCCAAGGGCGCCTTCCTGCTGCGCATGATCATGGAGCCGCCGTGGTCCGTGCGCATCGAGGACGAAGCCCCGATCTGCCTCATGTGCGTCACCGGGGGCGAGGCCTGGCTCGTCCCCGACACCGGCGACGCCGTCCTGCTGCGCCCCGGGGACATCGCCATCGCCCGCGGCCCCGAGCCGTACACCGTCGCCCACGCCCCCGACGCCCCGCCCCGCGCCAGGATCGGCCCCGACGGCGGCTGCACCACCCTCTCCGGGGAGCCGCTCGCCCAGTCCATGCGCCTCGGCGTCCGCACCTGGGGCAACGCCCCGGACGGCGGCACCACCGTCCTCGTCGGCACCTACCTGATGGACGGCGAGGTCGGCCGCAGGCTCCTCGACGCCCTGCCCGGCCTGGCGCACCTGCCCGCCGACGTGTGGAACTGCCCCCTCATGCCCTTCCTCGACGAGGAGATCTCCCGCGACGAGCCCGGCCAGAGCGTCGTCCTCGACCGGCTCCTCGACCTGCTGCTCATCGCCGCCGTCCGCGCCTGGTTCTCCCGGCCGGGAGCCGAGGCCCCGGCCTGGTACCGCGCGATGGCCGACCCGGTGGTCGGCCGGGCGCTCCGGCTGCTCCAGAACGACCCCGCCCGGCCGTGGACCGTCGCCTCGCTCGCCACCGGGTCGGGAGCGTCCAGGGCCGCGCTCGCCCGCCGGTTCACCGAACTCGTCGGGGAGCCCCCGATGGCGTACCTCACCGGCTGGCGGCTCGCGCTCGCCGCCGACCTGCTCCGCCGGACGGACGCCACGGTCGAGTCCGTCGCCCGGCAGGTCGGTTACAGCGGAGCGTTCGCCCTGAGCGCCGCCTTCAAGCGCGTACGGGGCATCAGCCCGCAGGAGCACCGGAGCCGCGGCTGACCGGCCCGGCGCCGACAGGATCCCTGTTGCCGGACCGGCAACATTTCTCGCGCCCGCAGCCGTCCCGTCGCACCCTGGAGCCATGAGCCAGCATCGCGCCTCCCACCCCGGACACCAGCACAGTCACGGCCACGGCCACCACGACAGCACCCACCTCGACTGGAGCGAGATGGCGTCGCTCCTGGAGCGGCAGGCCGAGATCGCGAGCCCCGCGTACGCGGAGGCCGCCGCCTGGCTGGGCACCCTCGCGCCGGTGCAGGGCGTCCGCCGGATCCTCGACGTCGGCAGCGGCCCCGGTGTGGTGACCAGCCTGCTAGCCGAGGCCTTCCCGGCCGCCGAGGCGGTCGCCGTCGACGGCGCCCCCGAACTCCTCACCCGGGCCCGGGCCCGGGCCGAGGCGCGCGGCCTCGGTGCCCGGGTCTCCACCCGCCACGCCGAACTCCCCGAAGGGATCGCCGCCCTGGGGCAGGCCGACCTCGTCTGGGCGGGCAACTCCCTGCACCACATGGGCGACCAGAGCGCCGCGCTCGCGGAGTTCGCCGGCATCCTGAACGCCGGTGGCCTCGTCGCCCTCGTCGAGGGCGGCCTGCCCCGGCGGCACCTGCCCCAGAACATCGGGATCGGCAGGCCCGGCCTGGAGGCCCGGCTCGACGCCGCCCACACCGAATGGTTCGGCGAGATGCGCGCCGAGCTCCCCGGCTCCAAGGACGAGCCGGACGACTGGCGGGCGCTGCTCGCCGGCGCCGGCCTCACCCCGGCCGGCACCCGCACGTTCCTCGTCGACGTCCCCGCGCCCGTCTCCCCGGCCGTCCGTGAGCTGGTCCTCGCCCACTACGAGCGCCTCCGGGACGGCCTGGCCGCCCGGCTCGACGCCGACGACAAGGAGACGCTCGACCGGCTGCTCGACCCGGCCGACGCGCTGTCCCTGCACCACCGCACGGACCTGTTCCACCTCACCGCCCACACCGTGCACACCGCCCGCAAGGGCTGAGCCCGTACCGGGCCCGGGTCAGGACACCGGCTCCAGCCGCCACCACTGGAACGGCGAGTCGGTGTCCTCCCACTGCCGGACGCTCCCCCCGTCCTCCTTCGACTCGTCGGCGACCTCCAGGAACAGGCCGCTGACGAAGCTCGCCAGGGCCACCGTCCCCGGCGACTGGAGGTCCTGCTCGATGACCCACTCCTGCGCGCCGAAGTTGTTGGCCCTCCACTGCTGGATGCGGGCGCCGTTCTCCGTGGACGCGTTCGCGACGTCGAGCCGCTTGCCGCTGGCCGCGTTGACCAGGTGGTAGAGCCCGCCGCCGTTCGGCACGGGTCTGATGTGCCAGTGCTGCCCGGGAGTTCCGTTCCCGGTGCCCTGCTGCACCTTCGCGCCGCTGCGGCCCGATCCCTGGTACACCTCCAGGAGCAGCCCGCTGGCCACGTTCCGCACCCGGTAGAGGCCCTCCACGACGGGCTCCGGGGCACCGCTCACCGTACCGACTCCTTCTTCTCGCCAGGCAGTTGGACCACGCGGCCGACACCGCCGCGCGCACCCCTCGGGGCCGTCTCCGACCCTACGTCCCGGGTACGACAACGACCCCGGCCACCGCCCGTCCGGCACGATGTGACGGTGACCGATCCCGATCTCCGTACCCTGCTCGACGACCCCGCCCGGGTCCTGCGCCACGACCGCGCCGAGCTCCGCGCCCGTCTCGACGCCCTGCCGGAGGAGCACGGCGGCGTCGGCCGCGAGGTGTTCACCCAGGCCGAGGCGGTCTTCGGGAGCGCCCCGGTGACGTCCGCCGAGTTCGCCTCCTGGCTGCACTTCGCGGCGACCGTCCTCGGCCACCGGGAGTACGCCGAGCGCGTGGCGGCCGCCGAACCCGGGCTGCCGTGGCGGACGGTGTGGGCCTGGTGGCGGCCGGTCGGCGCCCACGAGGCCGCGCCGAACCTCAGCGGCGACCGCTCCGCCGAGGTGTACGAGGCCGGCGGCGCCCCGCTCCTGAAGGTCTGGGCCCCGTGGTGCGAGGACACCTGGTTCGACCTGGCCACCGGCAGCCCCCGGCCCGCGCCCGCCGAGGGCACGGCCGAACCGTACGAGGAGACCGAACCGGACGAGCCCTGGCTGTTCGACGGCGACGACGAGTCCTGGGCGCTGCGCCACCCCGACTCCTGGGAGGAGCCGATCCCGCTGGACGGCGGCCGCTACGTCTTCCACGACGCGCGCGGAGTGGCCGTCGTGGAGCAGAACGACACCGCCCTCGCCGACTGGCCGACGGGCGGGGCCGATTCCTCCCGCCCGACGCCGACGGACGGCGGGCCGTGGTTCCGGCCCGGCACGAGGAACGCCGACGGTCCGCTCACCGCCGCCCGGCTCGACGGGGTCTTCGGCCCCTCCCTGGTCGTCCGCGTCCCGCCGGCCGGTCTCCCCGCCGCCCTCACGCACGCGCCGACCCGGACGCTGCTCGCCGAGGCCGGACTGCCCCGCCACTGGGGGGCCGGCGTCACGTCCTTCGCCCTCGCGGACGAGCTGCTGGCCCCGGGCCCCGAAGGGCTGCTGCACGTCGGCGAGTTCGACCTCGGGTACTGCGACCCGGGGGAGGTCTTCGTCCACCCCGCGACCGGCGCCGTCGGCCTGCGCCAGCCGGACGGCAGCCACGGCCCCGGCGGCGAGGCCGTCTTCCCGCTCGTCCGCGACCTGGACTCCTTCGTCCGGTTCCTGGAGGGCGTCCGCCGTCACATGGGCGTCTGCTGGGATCCGTACCCCGGGGAGGACGGCGTGGAGACCTTCCTCCGGGCGATGGGGCAGGTGGACGCCGGGGCGCTGGCCGACGGCGCGCCCGGCGCCGGGGTGTGGGAGCACCTCTTCGCCTCGATCACCGAGCTCGGCGTGGACGGCTACTGAGGCGGAGCGCCGCCGGGGCGGCGCGGTACACGGCTACCGAGGCGGAACGCCGCCGGGGCGACGCCGTACCCGGCTGCCGAGACGGCGCGCCGCCGACGCGGCGCGCCGCCCCCACCCCCTCCGACTCCTTCAGGCGCCGGCGTCGAACTCCGCCGGGTCCGGGCCGAGTCGGCGGTTCTCGTCGAGGGCGGCGATCGCCGCCAGGTCCTCGGCGTCCAGCTCGAAGCCGAAGACGTCGATGTTCTCGCGGATGCGCGAGGGGGTGACCGACTTCGGGATCACCACGTTCCCCAGCTGGAGGTGCCAGCGCAGCACCACCTGGGCCGGCGTCCGCCCGTGCTTGCGGCCGATCGCCACGATCGCCGGGACCTCCAGGAGGCCCTTGCCGGAGCCGAGCGGCGACCACGCCTCGGTCGCGATGCCGTGCCGCGCGTGCGCGTCGCGCGACTCCCGCTGGGCGAGCTGCGGGTGCAGCTCGATCTGGTTGACGGCGGGCACGACCGAGGTCTCGCCGATCAGCCGCTCCAGGTGCTCCGGCAGGAAGTTCGAGACGCCGATCGCCTTCGCGCGTCCGTCCGCGTGGATCTTCTCGAACGCCCGGTACGTGTCGACGTACGCGTCCTTCGACGGCACCGGCCAGTGGATCAGGTAGAGGTCGACGTAGTCGAGCCCCAGCCTGTCGAGGGACGTGTCGAAGGCGCGCAGCGTCGAGTCGTAGCCCTGCTCGCTGTTCCACAGCTTCGTGGTGACGAACAGCTCCTCGCGGGCGATGCCCGACTCGGCGACGGCGCGGCCGGTGCCCCGCTCGTTGCCGTAGATCGCGGCGGTGTCGATGGAGCGGTACCCGGCCTCCAGGGCCGTCGCCACGGCGGCCGTCGCCTCGTCGTCCGGCACCTGCCAGACGCCGAAGCCCAACTGCGGCATCTCCACGCCGTTGTTCAGGGTGACCGAGGGAACGTTGCTGTCCTTGCTCACGTGGGATGGATCCTTACGTCGTCGTGGTCGTACTCCCATGGTCAACGGGCGAGCGGCCGTACGCATTCCAGAAGGGACCGGTCCGCTCGCGGCTGCGCAAGCTCCTCCCGGACGACGAAGCGGTGCCGGAGCGCACCCGGCGGGTCACGAACCGGAACTCCGACCCGCACGGTGCCACCGAGTACCCCAGTTGGTGGGAGACGGTGGAGCCGCTCGCCGACCTGCCCTGACCGGGCGTGCGCAGATCAGGGCGTGCGCCGGTTGGAGCAGGTGCCGGTCCCGGCGTGCGCCGGTCGTCGGCGGGCGGCGCGCTCAGCCGTACAGCGCGGCGACCTCCGCCGCGTACGCCCGCTCGATCGCCTTCCGCTTCAGCTTCAACGAGGGCGTGAGCAGCCCGTGCTCCTCGCTGAACGGATGCGCCAGGATCCGGAACGTCCGGATCGACTCCGCCTGCGAGACCAGCGTGTTCGCCGCCACCACCCCGCGCCGGATCTCCGTCTCCAGGGCCGGATCGCGCACCAGCTCGGCGGGGGGAAGCGGCGCCCGCCCCTGCATCGCGAGCCAGTGGTCCACCGCCTCCTGGTCGACCGTCACGAGAGCGGCGATGTACGGCCGGTCGTTGCCGACCACGATGCACTGGGCGATCAGCGGATGCGCCCGCACCCGCTCCTCGAGCGCGGTGGGGGAGACGCTCTTGCCGCCCGAGGTCACCAGGATCTCCTTCTTCCGCCCGGTGATCGTCAGATAGCCGTCCGCGTCGAGGGCGCCGATGTCCCCGGTGGCCAGCCAGCCGTCGTTGAGGACGGCGGCCGTCGCCTCCGGGGCGTTCAGATAGCCGGAGAAGACCTGGCCGCCGTGCAGCCACACCTCGCCGTCCTCCGCGATGTGGACCGTCGTCCCCGGGACCGGCTGGCCCACGGTGCCGTACTTGATCCGTCCGGGCGGGTTCGCCGTGGCGGCGGCCGAGGACTCGGTGAGGCCGTACCCCTCGAAGATCGTGATCCCCGCGCCCGCGAAGAACAGCCCCTGCCTGCGGTCCATGGCCGAACCGCCCGACATCGCGTGCCGCACCCGCCCGCCCAGGGCCGCGCGCACCTTGACGTACACCGTCTTCTCGAAGAACTGGTGCTGCACGCGCAGCGCCGCCGACGGCCCCGGGCCGGTCCCGAAGGTCTTCTGCTCCAGCGCCTCCGCGTAGGCGACGGCCACCTCGACGGCCTTGTCGAAGGGGCCGGCCTTCCCCTCGCTCTCCGCCTTGCGGCGGGCCGCGCGGAAGACCTTCTCGAAGACGTACGGCACGGCCAGGACGAAGCTCGGCCGGAACGCGACCAGGTCGGGGAGCAGCTCGGCCGCGGCCATCACCGGCTGGTGCCCCAGCTTCACCCCGCCGCGGACCGCCGCGACCTCCACCATCCGCCCGAAGACGTGCGCGAGCGGCAGGAACAGCAGGGTCGAGGCCTGCTCGTCGGGCCGGGAGCGGAACACCGGCTCCCAGCGGCCCATCACCATGTCCGTCTCGAACATCAGGTTCGCGTGGGTGATCACACAGCCCTTGGGGCGGCCCGTCGTCCCCGAGGTGTAGATGACGGTCGCGATCGTCTCCGGGGTCACCGCCCGCCGGTGCCGGTGCACGACCTCCTCGTCGATGTCCGCGCCCGCCGCCGTCAGCTCGCCCACCGCGTCCGCGTCCAGCTGCCACAGCCGCTGGAGCCGGGGCAGCCGGTCGATCACCGAACCGATCGTCATCGCGTGGTCCTCGTGCTCCACCACGCAGGCCGTGACCTCGGCGTCGTGCAGCATCCAGAAGACCTGCTCGGCGGAGGAGGTCGGATAGACCGGCACGGGCTGCGCGCCCAGCGTCCACAGCGCGAAGTCGAAGAGCGTCCACTCGTACCGGGTCCGGGCCATGATCGCGACCCGGTCGCCGAACCGCACGCCCTGTGCGATCAGCCCCTTCGCGAGGCCCACCACCTCGTCCCGGAACCGCTCGGCCGTCACGTCGTACCAGGCGCCGTCCGGGCCCTTCCGGCCGAAGGCGACCCGGTGGGGGTCGGCGAGGGCGTGCTCGAACACGGCGTCCGCCAGACCGCCGACCTGAGGCGCCGCCTCGACGGGCGGCACGGTGAACTCGCGCACTGACCTGCTCCTCGACGGCTCGGTGGCTGGAAAAGCCTGTTGTCGCGCTCCGTACGGCGCGGGTGACGGTACCCCACCCGACCGGTCGGCGGGAGGAGCTTCACCAAGCCGGGACATTCCGCGTTCTCACAGGTCAGGGCAGGTGAGGCGGCCAAGTCGAGGGCGGCTCGGGGTGGTTACCGACCAGACGGTACGCCCTCCGGGTGCGAATCTCCACGGAATCTGTACCGGCCGCTCACGCCCCGCCCCCCGAAGCACCCCCGTGGCGCCTTCTCGCCGCTCACCGGGCACGCCGAGCGGCCCCCGCTCGGCGAGCCGGGCGCGGTGGGGGCGCCCTCCGCCGACGCGGTCGGCGCCGCGAGCCGCCCCCGCTCGGTGCGGTCGGTCGTCGCCCGCTCAGCGCGGCCGGTGCGGTCGGTCGCCCCCCCCGCTCAGCGCGGCCGGTGCGGGTCGGTCGCCCCCCGCTCAGCGCGGCCGGTGCGGTCGGTCGCCCCCCGCTCGGTGCGGCCGGTGCGGTCGGCCGCCCCTCCCCGCTCAGCGCGGCCGGTGCAGGCGGTCGCCGCCCGCCAGGATCGCCTCCGCGAGGGCATCCGCCGCCTCCTGGGCCTCCCCGCCCCGGCGCCCCTTGCGCAGTACGAAACCCACGTCCCCGAGCTCCGGGAGCCCCGCGCGGGCCGGCACCGGGACGAGCCCCGGCGGCACCAGACCCCGCGTGTGCGCCATCACCCCGAGCCCCGCGCGGGCCGCCGCCACGTTCGCGCTCAGGCTGGAGCTCGTGCACGCGATCCGCCACGCCCGGCCCTGCGCCTCCAGGGCCTCCAGGGCCCGCGCCCGGGTGATCCCCGGCGGCGGGTACAGGATCAGCGGCACCGGACGGTCCGGATCCAGCCGCAGCCCCGGCGCCCCGATCCAGACGAGCGCGTCCTCCCAGACGAGCCGGCCCTCGCTCTCGGCCCCGCGCCGCTTGGCCAGGATCAGATCGAGCCGGCCGGCCGCGAGCCGGGCCTGGAGCGTCCCGGACAGTTCGACCGTCAGCTCCAGGTCGACCTCGGGGTGCTCGCGCCGGAAGGACTCCAGGATCTCCGGCAGCCGGGTCGTCACGAAGTCCTCCGAGGCGCCGAACCGCAGCCGCCCGCGCAGCCGCGTCCCGCCGAAGAAGGCCGCCGCCCGCTCGTGCGCCTGGAGGATCGTGCGCGCGAAACCGAGCATCGCCTCGCCGTCCTCCGTCAGCTCCACGCGGTGCGTGTCCCGGGCGAACAGCGGCCGCCCCGTCGCCTCCTCCAGGCGCCGTACGTGCTGGCTGACGGTCGACTGGCGCAGCCCGAGCCGGTCCGCGGCCCGCGTGAAGCTCAGCGTCTGGGCCACGGCGAGGAAGGTGCGCAGCTGGGTGGGCTCGTACATCCCGCGACGTTATCGCGAACCGTGATGACAGTCAGAGCGCTGTACGGGATTCCCGATCACCGGGCCGTGGAGCAGGATGGACGGGCGCGACCCACCCCAGCAGTGCACAGAGCAGTGGAGCCCATGACCCCCCGCACGCCCGCCCGTACCGCACGCCGTCCCCTCCGCCTGCCGTCCTGGCTGCCCGTCGACGGGTACGTCCTCGCCCTGCTCGGCACGGTCGTCCTCGCCGTGCTCCTCCCCGCCTCGGGCGCCACCGCGAGCGTCATGAAAGGCACGTCGACCGGGGCCGTCGCCCTGCTCTTCTTCCTCTACGGGGCCCGGCTCTCCACCCGCGAGGCCCTCGACGGCCTGAGGCACTGGCGGCTCCACCTCACCGTCCTCGGCTCCACCTTCCTGGTCTTCCCGCTCCTCGGCCTCGCCGCGCGCGGTCTCGTCCCCGGCGTCCTCACCCCGCAGCTCTACGGCGGATTCCTCTTCCTCTGCCTGGTGCCGTCCACCATCCAGTCCTCCATCGCGTTCACCTCGATCGCCCGGGGCAACGTGCCCGCCGCGATCTGCGCCGGCTCCTTCTCCTCGCTCGCCGGCATCGTCCTCACCCCGCTGCTCGCGGCGCTGCTCCTCGGCGACGGCGCGGGCGGGCTCTCCGCCGACGCGCTCCTGAAGATCGTGCTCCAGCTCCTCGTGCCGTTCCTGGCCGGGCAGTTCCTGCGCCGCTGGGTGGGAGGCTTCCTCGCCCGCCACAAGAAGGTCCTCGGACACGTCGACCGGGGCTCGATCCTCCTCGTCGTGTACACCGCCTTCAGCCAGGGCATGGTCGCCGGCATCTGGCACCTGGTGACCCCCGCGCGGCTCGGCGCGCTGCTCGCCGCCGAGGCCGTGCTCCTCGCGGTGATGTTGGCCCTGACCTGGTACGGGGCCGGGCGCCTCGGCTTCGACCGGGCCGACCGGATCGCGATCCAGTTCGCCGGCTCCAAGAAGAGCCTCGCGGCCGGGCTGCCGATGGCGAGCGTCCTCTTCGGCCCGCAGGCCTCCCTCGCCGTGCTGCCGCTGATGCTCTTCCACCAGATGCAGCTGATGGTCTGCGCGGTCATCGCGAAGCGCCGCTCCCAGGACCCGGAGCCGGAGCCCGCCGACGTGCCGGGCCGCCCGGCACGAGCCGTACGGGCATCCGAGGCCCCGACACCGGGCGCGTGACCCCCGCCCCGCGCCCCGGAGGCCGCGGCCCCGCGCCCGTGCGCCCCCGTCGGCCGGATCACACCCACGCCCCGCCCGGGATGATCATCCGGGCCGCTACGGTGCTCCCATGCCCGCACTCGATCCCGGCAGCACCGCGCTCGTCCTCGTCGACCTGATGGAACGCATCGTCGCGCTGCCCCTCGCCCCCCGCCCCGGCACCGACGTCCTCGCCGCCTCCGCCCGGCTCGCCGACGCCTTCCGGGCCGCCGGCGCGCCCGTCGTCCACATCCGCGTCGAACGGCCGAACGTCGACTTCCAGCCGCCCGGCAGCGAGCTCGTCCCCGACCTCGTCCGGGACGGCGACCCCGTCGTCGTCAAGCGCACCATCGGCGGCTTCCAGGACACCGGACTCCACGAGCTGCTCGCCGGATTCGGCGCCACCACCCTGGTCCTCGGCGGCGTCGCCACCAACCTCGGCGTCGAGTCCACCGCGCGCGCCGCCTGCGACCTGGGCTACGACCTCGTCTTCGCGGAGGACGCCATGGCCGCCCTCACCGCCGACGAGCACCGCGCCTCCGTCGACCTCGACTTCCCGCGCCTCGGCACGGTCGCCCCGGTCTCCGCGATCACCCTGGACGGCCCCGAGTGACCCCGGTGCCGATACGGTACGGGGCCCGCCCCTGCTCCCTGGTCGTCTGCCGCGGCTGCTGCTGCGGCGACGCCCGCAAGAACCCGGGCATGGACCACGCGGGCCAACTGGCCCGCCTCCGGGCGGCCGCCGCGGCCTCCGGGGGCCGTCTGGTCGTCCGTACCAGTGACTGCCTCGGTCCCTGCGCCCAGGCGAACGTCCTCGTCGTCCAGCCCTCCACCGAGGGACGGCGCCGGGGCGGCCGGGCCGCTTGGATCGGCTGGAGCGCGGACGACGACTGCCTCGACGAGGTCCTCGCCTGGACCGAGGCCGGCGGCCCCGGCATCGCCCCGCCCCCGGCCGCCCTCGCCCTCCAGATGATCGACCCGCCGAAGAACTGACGGGGACCTCAGAGCGCGATCCGGTGCTCGCCCGCGTACACGTTCATGTCCGGTCCGCGCAGGAAGCCGACCAGGGTCAGGCCCGTCTCGGCGGCCAGGTCCACGGCGAGCGAGGACGGCGCGGACACCGCGGCGAGCACCGGGATCCCCGCCATCACGGCCTTCTGCGCCAGCTCGAACGAGGCCCGTCCCGACACCAGCAGCACGGCCCGCTCCAGCGGCAGCAGCCCCTCCCGCAGCGCCCGTCCGACCAGCTTGTCCACGGCGTTGTGCCGGCCCACGTCCTCCCGTACGTCGAGCAGCTCGCCGTCCTCCGCGAACAGCGCCGCCGCGTGCAGCCCGCCGGTCGAGTCGAAGACCCGCTGCGCCGCCCGCAGCCGCTCCGGGAGCAGGGAAAGCAGCTCGGGGGCGATCCGGAGCGGGGGAGCGTCGGCGATCGGGAAGCGGGCCGTGGTGCGGACCGCGTCCAGGCTGGCCTTGCCGCACAGTCCGCACGAGGACGTCGTGTAGACGTTCCGCTCCAGCGAGATGTCCGGGACCGCCACGCCGGGGGCGAGCTGCACGTCCACCACGTTGTACGTGTTCCGGCCGTCGTCCGTGGCGCCCGCGCAGTACACGATGTTCCGCACGTCCGACGCCGCCGCCAGGACCCCCTCGCTCACCAGGAAACCGGCCGCGAGCGCGAAGTCGTCGCCCGGCGTGCGCATGGTGATCGCGATCGGGCGTCCGTTCAGCCGGATCTCCAGCGGCTCCTCCGCCACCAGGGTGTCGGGCCGCGTGTTGACCGCACCGCCCCGGATCCGCAGGACACGCCGTCGCTCGGTGACCCGTCCCATCGTGACGCACTCGATTCTCTCCGCGGGGAAGGCCGGGAAGGCCCTGACGGCCCCATTCTCCGCCATGCTCCTCCGTCGAACGCATGTCCGGAGTCGGGTGGGGAGCCGTACCGGGCCCGGGGCCTTGTCACGGTCGGCCAAGCGGTGCGGGGGAATGTTGGTGGGTTACGTCACCTGTTACTGATCAGTCGCTGGCAACACTGGGGAATCCTGCCCACGAACGAACCACCTAGGGGGTCCCGAGAATGACGGGCACTCGCATCGCCGCGCTCGGGCACTACCAGCCCGCCAAGGTGCTGACCAACCACGACCTCGCCGAGCTGGTCGACACGAGCGACGAGTGGATCCTCAGCCGGGTCGGCATCCGCACCCGGCACGTCGCGGGCCCCGACGAGCCCGTCGACGAGCTCGCCGCCCACGCGGCCGGCAAGGCCCTCGCCGCCGCCGGCCTCACCGCCGGCGACATCGACCTCGTCCTCGTCGCCACCTCCACCGCGATCGACCGCTCGCCCAACACGGCCGCCCGCGTCGCCGCCCGCCTCGGCATGGGCTCGCCCGCCACCATGGACCTCAACGTGGTCTGCGCCGGCTTCACCCACGCCCTCGCCACCGCCGACCACGCGGTCCGGGCCGGGGCGGCCCGCCGCGCCCTCGTCATCGGCGCCGACAAGATGACCGAGATCACCGACTGGACCGACCGCACCACCTGCGTCCTCACCGGCGACGGGGCCGGCGCCGCGATCGTCGAGGCCACCGAGACCGACACCGGCGCCATCGGACCGGTCCTGTGGGGCTCGGTCCCGGAGATGGGCCACGCCGTCCGCATCGAGGGCACCCCGCCCCGCTTCGCCCAGGAGGGCCAGTCCGTCTACCGCTGGGCCACCCAGCAGCTGCCCGCCCTCGCCCGGCAGACCTGCGAGCGTTCCGGCGTCACCCCCGAGGAGCTCGCGGGCGTCGTCCTGCACCAGGCCAACCTGCGGATCATCGAGCCGCTCGCCGCGAAGATCGGCGCCGTCAACGCCGTCGTCGCCCGTGACGTCGTCGACTCCGGCAACACCTCGGCCGCCTCCATCCCGCTCGCCCTCGCCAAGCTGGTCGAGCGCGGCGAGCTCCCCTCCGGCGGGAGGGTGCTCCTCTTCGGCTTCGGCGGCAACCTCTCCTACGCCGGGCAGGTCGTCCGCGTCCCGTAGCTCCTCCCGGCCGCCGTGCCCCGTTCGGCGGAGCCCGGTGGCGGAGCGCCGGGGGCGGACCTAGCTTCGATCGCGGTGAGGGTCGTCCCCTTCCGGCCGCGGAATCGATCCGCCCCCGGGCCCTCCCGTGATCTGGAGGACCGTCATGCGCGTGATACGTGCCGCTTCCGCCGCCCTGCTGGGCGCCGTCGCCGTCGTGACGGTCGCGCCCCTGGCCGCGGCCGGCGACGGCAGCGAAGACATCACGTCGTTCGGTTTCTCCGTCACCCCGGCGACGATCGCCCCCGGCGGCACCGTCACCCTCACGTCGGACGGCTGCGAAGTGCCCTCCGTGACCGTCACCTCCACCGTGTTCGAGACCGTGACCCTCAGCGAGGGCCGCCCGGGCACCGCGACGGTGGACGTCGACGCCAAGGCCGGCACCCAGTACGAGATCACCTTCGACTGCAAGGGCGAGCGGGGCACCACCAAGCTCACCATCGCCCAGGACGACACCGGCGGGACCACCGGGCACGACACCGGAGCCCACAAGGGCGTGAAGGCCGGCTACGGCACCGCCGCCTCCGGTGCGGACGCCGACGGGCTCGGCGCCACCGAACTGGTCACCGGCGTCCTGCTCATCGCCGGAGCGCTCGGCGCCGCCGTCGTCCTGACCCGCCGCCACGCCGACGGCCGCGCCTGACGGCCCGACCCGGGGGACCCGAAACAGCCCCTCCGACCCGGTGTGACGAGGTCCGGGACGGAGGGGCGCCAGGGCCTGTCCGACCATTCCCGTCGGGTCCGGCCCGCCCGGCACGCACGCTCGCCGCACGGCCGAAACACCCAAGTAGCTCCTTCCCCGAGCTCTCGGCTTCGCTCGAGCAGGGGAGACCCCATCCAAGGGTGCCCCGGCCGCACGCCGATCGCACGCACCGGACGACCCGGCCTGATCCGACGCGAATGGTCGGACAGGCCCTACGCGCGGAAGGTGGAGGAGGGCCGAAGTGGGGCGTTCGGACGGTACGGGAGGACGCGGCGCCTGGGGCGTCGTCGCCGTCGTCCTCCTCGTCGGGGTGCACCTCGTGCGCGGCGGTACGGGGGAGCCCACGGCCCTCGGCCCGCCGCAGCCCCTCGCCGCGGCCGCGCCCGACGGGACACGGGCCGGCCTCGCCGCCCTCGCGCCCGTGTCCGTCCCCGCCCCGCTGCCCGCCTCGCCCCCCGTCCGGGTCCGCGTCCCCGCCGTCCGCATCGACGCGCCCGTCACCGCGGTCGGGCTCGACGCCGACGGCTGGATCGAGGCGCCGCCGCCCGAGGAGGACCGGCTCGCGGGCTGGTTCACCGGGGCGGTCACCCCCGGCGAGCGCGGCACCGCCGTCGTCGTCGGCCACGTCGACACCCCGAACGGCCGGGCCGTCTTCTACGACCTCGGCGCCCTCGGCAAGGGCCACCGCGTGGAGGTCGTCCGGCGTGACGGCAGGACCGCCGTCTTCGCCGTGTACGGGGTGGAGGTCGTCCCCAAGGAGGGCTTCCCCGCCGAGCGGGTCTACGGGGACGCGGGCGTCCCCGAACTGCGGCTGATCACCTGCGGCGGCACCTTCACCGAGGAGAGCGGCTACGCGGGCAACGTGGTGGTCTCGGCCCGCCTGGTCGAGGTCCGTTGACCTCTTTCAGGTCAACCGACCTGACGGACTCCCGCCGAAGGATTGGCCTGGACCGCGTCCCGGTCGTCAGTGTGGCCTCCACGGAGCCGGCGTCGGGGGGCGCCGGGCTCCCACCCGGTACCGGTTGACCATGGGAAACGCTGGTGAAAGGCGCCGCGAACCCCTGGTAGAGTTATCTCTGTCGCCGCGGGGGAAACCCCCGGAACGACAATCACCCGGTCCGGGTGGCGGAATGGCAGACGCGCTAGCTTGAGGTGCTAGTGCCCTTTATCGGGCGTGGGGGTTCAAGTCCCCCCTCGGACACCACGTGGAAGTGCCGGTCGATCTCATGTCGACCGGCACTTTCCGTTTCCCCGCCGCGCCCTACGCCTTCCGCGCCACCACCAGCCTGCACCGCGGGCTGCCGTCCTCGCGGCGGCCCAGGGATTCGATCGGGACGAGGGTGACCTCGAAGCCCGCCTCCTCCAGTCGGGTGCGGACGTCCGCGAGGCGGAAGGTGCGGTAGTACATGACGAACGGCGGCCGCCAGAGGGCGTTTCTGACGCGCATCGCCGCGTCGAAGCCCCACAGGGCCCAGTAGAGGCGGGATCCGACCGGCGGGGGCGCGGGGAGCGGGAAGGCGAAGGTGCCGCCGGGGCGCAGGGCCGTGTGGACCTGGGCGAAGAGGGCGCGCTGGGCGGCCGGGAGGAAGTGGCCGAAGGCGCCGAAGCTGACCGCCAGGTCGAAGGCCGGGGCGAAGGGGAGGGCCAGGGCGTCGGCGCGGACCAGGTCGGCGTCCGGGTGGGCGTCCCGGGCCCGGGCCAGCATGCCCGTACTGAAGTCGACGCCGGTGATCCGGTCCGCGCAGACCGAGCGGAGCACGCCGAGGCCGGCGCCGGTGCCGCAGCAGACGTCGAGGCCCGAGCCGAAGGGGCCGAGGCTCTCCAGGGTCTCGGCGACCGCGTCGAGGAGGCGGTCGGAGGTGCGGAAGGGAGTCGCGTCGAACGTGCCCGCGAGCAGGTCGTAGCCGTGCTCGACCGAGGAGAGGGCCTGAACGGCCAGCTCGCGGAGACTGGGGCCCTGCGGGGTGAACATGGCACCGAGCCTAGGGGCCACAGGCCCCGCGTGTCAGAGCGTGCTGCCCACCGGGGGTGCCGGCCAGGACGGGGTGGTGCCCGTCAGCTGGCAGACGAGGAGGTAGAGGGGGATCGGCGGGGTGTAGGGGGAGGTGCCGTCGGGGCGGTGGATGAGGCGCGGGCCGCGGTCCGG
This sequence comes from Streptomyces sp. NPDC006197, assembly GCF_040613865.1. Taxonomy (NCBI): domain Bacteria; kingdom Bacillati; phylum Actinomycetota; class Actinomycetes; order Kitasatosporales; family Streptomycetaceae; genus Streptomyces; species Streptomyces sp. NPDC006197. Next base: position 74,661 of record NZ_JBEXSZ010000009.1, read on the forward strand.
GATCTCGGCGCCGGGCGCGTAGCAGGCGGGCAGCGGCCAGGTGAGGTCGTGGTCGGAGCCGGCGGGGACGAGCCACCACCACCAGTCGGAGTCGGCGTAGACACAGCCCTTGGCGGGGAGCCGGGAGAGGATCTTGAAGCCGAAGCGGGCGGGGACGCCGACGGCGTCGCAGCCGAGCCCGGTGTGGAGTCCGACGGGCACGGAGAGGAGGGTGGCGCCGAGCTCGTGCGCGCCCCGGAGGCGGTCGCCGGGGCCGAGGAGGGATTCCGGTGAGCGGCGCGGGACCGTCACGGAGGCGGCCTCGGGGGTCCTGAAGGACCGCGGGAGCATGCGGATCGCCATCGACCTCAGCACGGTTCCCCCATGCCGTGGGCGAGTTCCGCCCAGACGATCTGTGCCGTGCCGAGGCCGGTGCGGTCGGCGCCCCAGGCGGTGCAGAGCGCGTCGACGATGAGGAGTCCGCGGCCGCGTTCCTCCTCGCCGCAGTCGCGTATCCGGGGTCCGGCGGGGCCGCCCTCGTCCCGTACGGCTATCCGCAGGGTGTCCTCTCCTTCGCGGAGCTCGCAGACGACGCGGTCGCTCGCGGTGTGCACGACGGCGTTGGTGACGAGTTCGGAGACGACGAGGGCGACCGTGTCGCGTATCTCGGGGCCGCAGCCCCAGAGGATGAGCCGCTCCTCCGCGAGCCGGCGGGCCCGGGCGACGGAGCCGGTGAGGGCCGGGAGCTCGAAGGCGAAGCGGCGGACGGGATCGGTGTGGTGGGGGCGCTGGGCCATGACCCGAGGGGCTCGAGGGCTCATGAGACCTGAGGGCTGCGCGTTACCAGAAGCCACGACCGGTTCCTCACAACAGTGGGCAGGACTGCCGTACGGCGCTGTCGCCGTGGCGCGGTGGCGCACGGCGGCAGCGTGTACTGGTTCACCGGAACACTGTCCTCCTGAGTCGGACACTTGGCAAGTGGCACTCTGAAAATTGCAGAGTGCTGTGTTCTCTCTGGCCGGGCTTCGTGGCACACTCATCGAAACAGCGCGTCGGGGAGGTCTGAGAGTGAGCGAGCCGCGGTCCGCCCCCACGGTGGGACAGGTCGTCCTCGGAAAGCGTCTGCAGGACCTGCGCGAGCGGGCCGGCATGAAGCGGGAAGAGGCCGCGAAGATCCTCCGAGTGGCCCCGGCCACCGTCCGGCGGATGGAGACCGCCGAGGTCGCGCTGAAGATCCCTTACGTGCAGCTCCTGTTGAAGGAGTACGGGATCACGGACTCCGAGGCGGAGGGCTTCGTCGCCCTCGCGGAGGAGGCCAACCTCCCCGGCTGGTGGCAGCGGTTCCACGACGTGCTGCCCGGCTGGTTCTCCATGTACGTCAGCCTGGAGGGGGCGGCCAGTCTCATCCGGGCCTATGAACCCCAGTTCGTCCCCGGTCTGCTCCAGACCGAGGAGTACGCCCGCGCCATTCTGCGCAGCGGGGCGGTCGGTGGCGGCAGCGATGCCGGCAAGGACGAGGACACCGAGCGCCATGTAGCCCTGCGGATGGAGCGCCAGTCCCTGCTGGCCAGGGACGACGCCCCGAAGCTCTGGGTGATCATGGACGAGACGGTGTTCCGCCGACCGGTCGGTGACGGGCCCGAAGTGATGCGCGACCAGCTCGACCGGCTGCTCGAAGCGTCCGAGCTGCCGAACGTCACCCTGCAGATCGCGGAGTTCGCGTCCGGCCACCACCCCGGCACCTACGGACCGTTCGTCCTCTTCCGCTTCGCCATGCCCGAACTCCCGGACATGGTCTACAGCGAGTACCTGACCGGCGCGGTCTATCTCGACGCGCGTCCCGAGGTGGCATCCCACCTGGAGGTCATGGACCGCATGGCGGCGCAGGCCGCGACTGCACAACGCACGAAGGAGATTCTCCGGAATCTCCGCAAGGAGCTGTGAATGGATCGCATATACAACGGCATGCCCGCCGCGGAGCTCGGTGCCGAGGGTTGGCACAAGCCCTGGAGCGGTGGGAACGGGGGCAACTGCGTGGAGGCCATGAAGCTGGCCGACGGCAGGGTCGCCGTGCGACAGTCCGCAGACCCTGAAGGACCAGCGCTCATCTACACCCACGGGGAGATCGCCGCTTTCATCCAGGGTGCCAAATCCGGTCAGGCTGACTTTCTGCTCACCTGAACCTTCCGCCCCAGCCCTACCATCGCGTAACTCTTGTAGCAGCGCCACCCGTTCAACCCGACCAGGAGAGCCGATGACCCAGGAACCCGCAGCCGTACGGATCGACACCAGCAAGCCGCATCCGGCGCGCATGTACGACTGGTTCCTGGGTGGCAAGGACAACTACCCGGTCGACGAGGCGATGGCGCGCCAGCTGCTCACCGTCGACGCCCGGGGCCGGGACATGGCCCGCGTCAACCGGGCCTTCATGCACCGCGCCATCCGCTGGCTCAGCGCCCACGGCGTCCGCCAGTACCTGGACGTCGGCACGGGCATCCCGACCGAGCCCAACCTGCACCAGATCGCGCAGGAGGCCGCGCCGGAGTCCCGCATCGTCTACTGCGACAACGACCCGATCGTGCTCGCGCACGCGGCCGCCCTGCTGCGCTCGACCCCGGAGGGGGCCACCGAGTACATCCAGGCGGACGCCCGCGAGCCCGAGATCATCCTCGAAAGGGCCGGAAAGGTCCTTGATTTCGACCAGCCCATCGCGCTGTCGATGCTCGCCCTGCTGCACTTCGTGGGGGACGAGGACGGCGCGTACGAACTGGTCTCCAAGATCGTCGAGAAGCTCGCGCCGGGCAGCTACCTGGTGCTCTCGCACGTCACCGGGGACTTCAACCCCGAGGGCGCGGCGCAGGCCGCCGCCATGTACAAGGCGCGCGGGCTGACCCTGCGGCCCCGCTCGCGCGACGAGCTGGCCGCGTTCTTCGACGGCCTCGAGTTCGTCGAGCCCGGGGTCTCGCTCACCGCCGAGTGGCACCCGGAGCTGGGCGAGCCCGTCCCGGTCCAGGGCGACGACCCCATCCCGGGGTGGGCCGCGGTGGCCCGCAAGCCCTGACCCGATCCGTACGCGAAGGGGGCCCGCCGGCATCGTCGGCGGGCCCCCTTCGTCCCGCTACGGCTTCACCAGCGTCACCAGGAAGCTCCGTGCCCGGCCGATGTTGCCGGCCGCGTCGATCGTCCGGTACTCGACGGTGTGCGTGCCGTAGTCCGGGGTCGCGTCGTCCCACGGCACCGCCCGGCTCCGGCCCAGCTTCCCGTACACCAGGTCGTCGATCACCGTGCCGCCCGGCGAGAAGCGGAAGGGCGCGGAGGCGTCCGTCGGCCAGCCGTAGTACGTGTACCAGCCGTCGCCGTCGACCCGGAACTGGCTCACCACGGCACCCTCCTGGTCGTCGCGCGCGGTCAGCCGCATCGTGAACGCGTCGTCGTAGACGTACTCCACGGGGCGCCCGGGACGCCGTACCGTCCGCAGCGGCTCGGACAGTTCGTACGCGGCCGTGGCCGGGCGGGCGTCCACCGTCCAGCTCAACTCCTTCTCCGTGCCCGCGAGACGGGCCGTGAGGGTGTGGGCGCCCGGTGCGATCCGCAGCGAACGCAGGTCCAGGTCACGGTCGTTGAGGCCGGCCGTCGCGACCGGACGGCCGTCCAGCCGCCAGCGCACGGCGGGGGTGGCGTCCACCGCGTGGGTGGTCTCCGCGTGGACGACGCTCCGGGCGCCCACGGGGGACCCGGTCGGGGTGTGCCCGGTGAAGCGGGGAGGCTCCGGACTCCGTACGGTGGTCAGCGAGGGGTCCACCGTCCAGCCGACGGTCCGGGTGAGCGCCGCCGAGGCGCGGACCGCCGGGTCGCGGACGAAGGGCGTCGGGTCGGTGACCGTCGCCGTCAGGGCGTGCGTGCCGGGGGAGACCCGCAGCCTCCTCAGGTCGACGGTGCGGGCGCCGCGGGTGTCGAGGGTCCGGCCGTCCAGCTTCCAGGTCACGGAGAGCGCGCCGCCCACCGGGTGCAGGGTGTCCACCCACACCGTGCGGTCCGCCCCGATCGGCGCCGTGTCCGGGGTGTGGTCCTGGACCAGGTCCACCTTCGCCGAGATCGCCCGGACCATCACCTCGCGCTCCACCTGGTCGAAGGCGTAGCCGAGGGTCTTCATGAGGGAGTGCCGGCTCGGGCGCCAGACGCCCTTCGTGCTGTACATCCCGCCCTCGTGGCGGCCGACGACCCCGCCGGACTCGCTCTCCTCGCCGAGCCAGCGCCACCACTTGGCCCGCTGCTCCCGCATCTGCTCCTCCGTCAGGAGCGTGTGGTGGGCGGAGGACGGCTCGGGTCCCTCGTAGGCCCCGCCCGGGACGCCGCGCGCGTAGTAGTCGTACTCGTCCTGGAGGCCGCCGAGCGAATGCCCTATCTCGTGCGGGGTGATGAGCGAGGAGAGCGCGTTGCCGCCGGAGGCCGTGGCGTAACTCCCGCCCGCGCCACCGTAGGTGTCGCTGTGGGCGAGGGCGACGATCTGCCGGTTGGCTCGGCTCGTGCCGGGGACGAGGTCGGCGAGCGCGCCGGCCTTCCGGCTGTCGACGGTGAGCAGCCGCTGCACGCTGTCCGGATCGCAGCCGCCCCAGAAGCCCATGTCGAGCGCCGTGTCGCGGGCGGGGGCGGTGAGACCCGGGTCGCAGTCCACCCCGGACTCCGCCGAGGGGACCTCCACCGCCCACACGTTGACGTACGAGCGGTACGAGGCGAAGGGCTCGATGGACCACAGGGTGTTGAGGTGCCGCTCCAGGTCCGCCCGGAACGCCGGCATCTCCGCCGCGGTGTAGCCGTCGCCCATGAACACCAGGTTGAACCGCCGGTCGGCGGGCCCGGTGGTCTGCACGGGGACGACGGCCGGCCCCTCGCCCGGCGTGGGCGTCCCGGCGGCCGCCGGCGTGGTTCCCACCAGGCCGGCGGCCAGCAGACAGACCGCGGCGAGGCGGGCCGCCGCACGTCGAACTCCCTTGCGCTGTGAGGTCATGGGGCGCGAGCCTAGGCCGCGCCCCCTGCCTCGTAAAGGTGTTCGTCAGCCGTCCGCTGCCCGGCCGTCTCGGCTTCGCAGCCAGGCCAGCCCCGGGTGCTCCGCCGTGTAGCCCTCCACGAGACGGCGGGCCACCGCCACCGAGTCCACCAGCGGGTGCAGCGCGAAGGCCTTGACGGCCGTCGCCCGCGAGCCGCTCTCCACGGCGGCGAGCACCTCGCGCTCCACCGCCTTCACGGCGGTCACCAGACCGACGGCGTGGTACGGCAGCGGGGCCACCGACACCGGGTGGGCGCCGTTCGCGTCCACGAGGCACGGCACCTCGATCACCGCGTCCGCGTCGAGCACCGAGAGCGTCGAGCCGTTGCGCACGTTGAGGATCAGCGTGGACCGCTCGTCCCGGGCGATCGCCCGCATGAGCGCGAGCGCCACCTTCTCGTAGCCGCCCGACTCCAGGTCCTCCTCGTCGCGCTCCCCGATCCCGGCGGCCTCCCGGTTGGCGGCCATGTAGGTGGCCTCGCGGTCGGCGAGCGTACGGTGCCAGGCGGTGAGGGCCGGGGTGTCGGGCTTGCCCATCTCCTCGTAGAAGCAGCCCTGTTGGTCCCGCAGGTACGCTCCGCGCGTCCGCTCGGCCGTCCGGTAGGCGTGGACCGCCTCCCGGTTGAAGTAGTAGTAGTGCAGGTACTCGTTGGGGATCGCGCCGAGCGAGCGCAGCCACTCCGGGCCGAAGAGCCGGCCCTCCTCGAAGGAGCCGAGCGCCTCCTCGTCGGCGAGCAGCCGCGGCAGCACGTCCCGGCCGCCCACCCGCAGTCCCCGCAGCCAGCCCAGGTGGTTGAGGCCCGCGTAGTCGATCCAGGCCTCGTCCGGGTTCGCGCCCAGGACGCGGGCGACCCGGCGGCCGAGGCCCACGGGGGAGTCGCAGATGCCGATGACCCGGTCGCCGAGCACCCGGGACATCGCCTCCGTGACCAGCCCGGCCGGGTTGGTGAAGTTGATGACCCAGGCGTCGGGGGCGAGTTCGGCGATCCTCCGGGCGATGCGGACCGCCACGGGCACGGTCCGCAGCCCGTACGCGATGCCGCCCGCCCCCACCGTCTCCTGGCCGAGCACGCCCTCGGCGAGCGCGATCCGCTCGTCGGCCGCCCGCCCCTCCAGACCGCCGACCCGGATCGCCGAGAACACGAAGTCCGCCCCGCGCAGCGCCTCGTCCAGGTCCGTCGTCGCCGTCACCGCCGGCGCGGCCGGCACCCCCTCCGCCTGGTCCGCGAGGACCCGCGCGATGGCCGACAGCCGCCCCTCGTCGAGGTCGTACAGGGTGACGTGGGTGACCCGCCCCTCGGCGTGGTCGCCGAGCAGGGCGCCGTACACCAGCGGCACCCGGAATCCGCCGCCTCCGAGAATCGTCAGTTTCATGCCCGTACGCTACTCGGGCGAGCCCTCCGAGCAGCGGGATTCCGGGCCGCCGTCCACGGGGCCGTCCGCATGCCGGGCGCCTCCGCGGCCCTCCGGGTGGGGGACAATGACGCCATGTCCCGACGCAAGACCCGCCCCCGCACGTCCCCGGCCGCCGCCGCGCCCGCCGTGACCGCGACCTCGCCCTGCCCCTGCGGTCTCGACGCCGCGTACGGCGCGTGCTGCGGCCGGTTCCACTCGGGCACCGGCGGCACGGCGCCCACCGCCGAGCTCCTCATGCGCTCCCGCTACAGCGCCTTCGTCGTCCGCGACGAGGCCTATCTGCTGCGTACCTGGGCGCCGGAGACACGGCCGGGCGAGGTCGACTTCGACCCGGGGACGCGCTGGGCCGGCCTGGAGATCGAGGGGACCACCGAGGGCACCGCCTTCCACCGGCACGGCACCGTCACCTTCACGGCCCGCTACGTCCACGGCGGTGAGGCCGGCTCCCTCCACGAGCGGAGCCGTTTCGCCCGTCACGAGGGCGCGTGGGTGTACGTGGACGGCGACTTCCCGGACTGAGCCGGGCCCGGGCTCAGCGCGCGCCCGCCCCCACCGCCACCCGTTCCCTCGGCAGGCCGCTCGCGAGGTCCTCGGCCACGATCCTCTTGGCGATGGCGTCCGTCGCCACCCGCAGCTCGGGCCCGCTGGGCCGGCCGCGCTCCTGCTCGACCCGGTCCGCCAGCCAGTCGCCCCAGGCGTGCGTGATGACGTCCGCCTCGCGCCTGCCCGCCGGGGTGTGGGAGAGCAGGTTGCCGTCCCGCGTCAGGAAGCCCTCGTCGACCATCCGGTCGAAGACCGGCAGCAGCACCTCCGGCGGCACGCGCCGCCCGGCCGAGATCAGGCCCAGGCTGGCGTGCCCGACGGTCCGGGTGTAGAGCTCGACCTGCATGACCGCCCAGGCCCCGGCGAAGTCGAGCCGGGTGTCGGAGTCGCCGACGATCCGGCGGGCGGTGTCCATGTCCTGCCGTCGCAGGATCCGGCCGACGACCAGTTCGAGGAGCTTCTCCGAGTCGCCGGACATGGTGGGGGAGCCGAAGCCCTCGCCCATGTCGGGGGCGGCGGAGCGGGCCGAGTCGCGCAGCTCGACCTGCTTGAGGAAGAGGGCGACGACGAAGCCGACGGCCGCGACCGGCACGGTCCAGAGGAAGACGGTCTGGAGGGTGTCCGCGTACGCCTGGACGATCGGCTCGGCGACCCGCGGGGGCAGTCCGTGGAGCCCCGCCGGGCTCTGCGCGGCCTGTGCGACGCCGCCCGGGTCGACGCCGAGGCTCCCGGCGACGGCCGTGGCCTCGCTGACGCCGGTGGTGAGGCGGGGGCGGAGGGAGTTGGCGTAGATCGTGCCGAAGACGGCCGTGCCGAAGGAGCTGCCGAGGGTGCGGAAGAAGGTGACGCCGGAGGTGGCGGTGCCGAGGTCGGCGTAGTCGACGGTGTTCTGCACGGCGATGGTCAGGACCTGCATGCACAGGCCGATGCCGGTGCCGAGGACGAACATGTACAGCGATTCCAGCCAGGTGCCGGTGTCCGGCCCCATGAGGGAGAGCAGGAAGAGGCCGACGCCCATCACCAGGCACCCGACGATCGGGAAGGCCCGGTAGTGGCCGGTCTTGCTGACGACGTTGCCGCTGAAGATCGAGGCGATGAGCAGGCCGACGACCATGGGCAGGGTGCGGATGCCGGACATGGTCGCCGACTCCCCGTCGACGTACTGCAGATAGGTCGGCAGGAAGGTCATCGCGCCGAGCATGGCGAAGCCGACCACGAAACTGAGCACGGAGCAGACGGTGAAGACCGGGTTCCGGAACAGCCGCATGGGCAGCATGGGCTGGACCGCCCGGGTCTCGACCCAGCAGAACAGGGCCAGGGCGACGAGACCGCCCGCGAAGAGTCCGATGATGACGCCGGAGCCCCAGGCGTACTCGTTGCCGCCCCAACTGGTCGCCAGGATCAGGGCGCTGGAGCCGACGGCGACGAAGGCGATGCCGGCGTAGTCGATGACGGGGCGGCTGGCCGAGCGTACCGAGGGGATCGAGCGGGCGGCGGCGATGACGACGAGGATCGCGATGGGGACGTTCACGTAGAAGGCCCAGCGCCAGCTGAGGTGGTCGGTGAACAGACCGCCGAGGAGCGGGCCGATGACGGTCGAGACGCCGAACACGGCTCCGATCGCGCCCTGGTACTTGCCGCGGTCGCGCAGGGGGATCACATCGGCGATCAGCGCCATCGAGGTGACCATCAGACCGCCGGCGCCGACGCCCTGGAGGCCGCGCCAGACGATCAGCAGCGTCATGTTGGTGGCGAGTCCGCAGAGGAACGAGCCGGTGATGAAGACGACCGCGGAGATCTGGAAGATCACCTTGCGGCCGAAGAGGTCGCCGAACTTGCCGACGAGGACGGTCGCGACCGTCTCCGCCAGCAGGTACGAGGTGACCACCCAGGACATGTGGGCGGCGCCGCCGAGGTCCGAGACGATCGTGGGCAGGGCGGTGCCGACGATCGTCTGGTCGAGGGCGGCGAGGAGGACGCCCAGCATGATCGTGCCGAAGACGATGTTGCGGCGGCGGCTGTCGAGCACGGGCGGCTCGGTGGCGGCCGGGGGCGCGGGCGCTGCGTCGCTGGTCGTGGTCACTCTCGCAGCGTCACACCGCCACCGCCCTCACGCATGCGGGGGGCGACCGGAGGGGTGTACCCCGTCAGGGGGTGACGGGCAGTCGGGGGTGGTGCTTGGCGAGGATCTTGTTGGCCCGCGCCAGGGCGGCGAGCGCGTGCTCGCGGTCCGCCCGGTCCTCCGCGCAGAGCGGTCCCCGGAAGCGGTACACCTCGCGCGCCGCGCAGTCCGCGTCGACCTCGGCCTGGAGGACGTGCAGCGGCAGGCAGGCGCCGATCATCGCGGCCACGCTGTCGGGGATGGGAACGGGAACGAGGCGCGAGGGCGAGGTGATCACGGGTCAGTCCTAGTCGGTCCGGGGAGGGTACGGAAGGGTTTCCTCTCCATACGTACCGGATGGCCGTACGGGTTCCGGCACCGCGGTGTCACGGCCGGGCGACGGCGGGGCGGCCCACCGGGGGAGCGGACGGGGCGGACCGGGCGGCGCCGGCGGCCGGCGGCCGGGGCGTTCCCGCAGGTACGGGGCCGGGCGGCGGCCGCCGTGTCGTTCACCGGCTCCGCGCGTCGCTCGGAGGCCGACGCGGACGCGGGCGATTCGGGCATGCCGAATGTGTGGCATCTCACGTTGCGCTCGGCCGGCTCTCCCGGGCGGGCGGCGCCTACGTGAAGATCTCCGCCAGGTCGTACGAGACGGGCTCCTTCAGCTGTCCGTAGCCGCAGGACTCCGGCGTCCGGTCCGGGCGCCACCGCTTGAACTGCGCGGTGTGGCGGAAGCGGTCCCCCTCCATGTGGTCGTAGCCGACCTCGCAGACCCGCTCCGGCCGCAGCGCCACCCACGACAGGTCCTTCTTGCCCGACCAGCGGCTGGGGGCGCCCGGCAGCCGGGCACTCTCGTGCGCCGCCTCGTCCGTCCACGCCGCCCACGGGTGCCCGTCCCGGGGGTCCGTCCGGAGCGGCTCCAGCTCCTCGACGAGCTCGGCGCGGCGGGCGGCGGTGAAGGCCGCGCACACGCCGACGTGCTGGAGGACGCCCTGCTCGTCGTACAGTCCGAGCAGCAGCGAGCCGACGACCGGCCCGCTCTTGTGGAAGCGGTATCCGGCCACGACGACGTCGGCCGTCCGCTCGTGCTTGATCTTGTACATGAGGCGGGCGTCCGGCTGGTACGCCAGGTCGAGGGGCTTGGCGATCACCCCGTCGAGGCCGGCGCCCTCGTACTGCTCGAACCAGCGCGCCGCGAGTGCGGGGTCCCGGGTCGCGGGGGCCAGGTGGACGGGCGCGTCGACTCCGGCGAGGGCCCGCTCCAGGGCCGCTCGGCGCTCGCTCAGCGGGGCGTCGAGCAGCGCCTCGTCCCCGAGGGCGAGCAGGTCGAAGGCGATGAACCGGGCCGGGGTGGTCCCGGCGAGCAGGCGGATCCGGGAGGCGGCCGGATGGATCCGCTCCGCGAGCCGGTCGAAGTCGAGGCGGCCGTCGTGCTCGACGACGATCTCCCCGTCGACGACGCAGCGCTCCGGCAGCCGGGCCGTCAGCGCCTCGACCAGCTCGGGGAAGTAGCGGGTGAGCGGCCTGCCCGTCCGGCTGCCGATGACGAGCTCCGGCCCGTCCCGGTGCACGATCGCACGGAAGCCGTCCCACTTCGCCTCGTAGAGCATCCCGGGCGGGATCCGCTGCACGGACTTGGCCAGCATCGGTTTCACGGGCGGCATCACCGGAAGATCCATGGGGAGATTGTCTGGTATGCGGTACTTGTCGGCGAGCCCTAGGCTGACCGGCATGGCAGGCAAGGCGGCAGCGGTGGAACTCGAAGTCGGCGGCCGGACCGTACGGATCTCCAGCCCTGACAAGGTGTACTTCCCGGAACCCGGCTACACCAAGCTGGACCTGGTCCGGTACTACCTGGCCGTGGGCGACGGCGTCACCCGCGCCCTGCGGAACCGCCCCACCACCCTGGAGCGCTACCCCGACGGGGTGGCCGGCGAGTCCTTCTTCCAGAAGCGCGCCCCGAAGAACCTCCCGGACTGGATCCCGACGGCCCGCATCACCTTCCCCAGCGGCCGGACGGCCGACGAGATGTGCCCCACCGAGCCGGCGGCCGTGCTCTGGGCGGCCAACCTCGGCGCCGTCACCTTCCACCCCTGGCCGGTGCGCCGGGACGACACCGACCACCCCGACGAGCTCCGCATCGACCTCGACCCCCAGCCGGGCACGGACTACGCCGACGCCGTCCGCGCCGCCCACGAGCTGCGCGCGGTCCTCGACGAGCACGGACTGCGCGGCTGGCCGAAGACCTCCGGCGGCCGGGGTCTCCACGTCTTCGTGCCCATCCTTCCCGAGTGGACGTTCACCCAGGTCAGACGGGCGGCGATCGCCTGTGGCCGGGAGCTGGAGCGGCGGATGCCGGACCGGGTCACGATGAGGTGGTGGAAGGAGGAGCGGGGTGAGCGGATCTTCGTCGACTACAACCAGATGGCCCGGGACCGCACGATGGCCTCCGCCTACTCCGTACGCCCCCGGCCGAACGCCCCCGTCTCGGCGCCGCTGAGGTGGGAGGAGATCGGCGAGGTCGTGCCGCAGGACTTCGACATCAGGACGATGCCGGCCCGGTACGCGGAGGTCGGCGACGTCCACGCCGGCATAGACGAGGAGCGGTTCGGCCTGGAGTCGCTGCTCGAACTGGCCCGGCGGGACGAGGCGGAACACGGTCTCGGCGACCTGCCGTACCCGCCGGAGTACCCGAAGATGCCGGGCGAGCCGAAGCGGGTGCAGCCGAGCCGGGCGAAGAAGGGGTCCGAGGGGGAGGCGGGGGTCGAGGGGGAGTAAGAGTGGAGGGCCGGGGCGCTTCCGGGTGGGCGTCCCGGCCCTCATGGTCCACTCTAAAACAACACGAACGGTCGTGCTAGCATTTTTTCATACCCAGGACGACCGAGGAGATCCGGCATGTACCCGATGGCTCCGCTCATCCGCACCGCCCTGAACGCCACCGCGCGCCTCGCCTCGGGCCCGGCCGGCCGCTGGGCCTTCCACCTCTTCGTCCGGCCGCTCGGCAGGGCCCGGCTCCGGCCCGGCGAGGCCGCGCTCCTCGCGGGCGCGCGCACCGACCGCCTCCGCGTCCGCGGCAAGGAGGTCGTCACATACGCCTGGGGCGACGGCCGGCGGCCCGTCCTGCTCGTCCACGGCTGGTCCTCCCGCGCCTCGCGGCTCGGCGCCTTCGCCGAGGAGCTCCTCGCGCGGGGATACAGCCCGGTCGCCTTCGACGCGCCCGGCCACGGCGACTCCTCCGGCAGGGCGAGCAACATCGTCGAATACCGCGAGATCATCCGGGAGTTGCACGCCCGGCACGGCGACTTCGAGGCCGTCGTCGCCCACTCGTTCGGCGTCCTCGCCTCCCTCTTCGCCCTCCGCGACGGCGTCCGCACCTCCCGCTTCGTGGGCCTCGGCGGCGTCGGCTCCTTCGACCTGGTCCTGGAGGGCTTCCGGGCGGGACTCGGCCTGGACGACCGGGTGATGCGGGCCATGCGCGCGTACGTCGAGCGGCGGCTCGTCCCCGGCGAGCCCGGCGTCTGGGAGCGCTTCGGCGCCGACCACGCGCCGGACGAACTCGGCGCGCCCGTCCTGCTGTTCCACGACGAGGGCGACGACATGGTGCCTCTGGCCCAGGCGCGGTTCCTCGCCGGGGCCCACGGTGGGCGGGCCCGGCTCGTCGTCACCCGGGGCCTCGGCCACCGCCGCATCCTCACGGACCCCGACGTCGTGGCCGAGGCGGTGGAGTTCGCCACGGCGGGCACCCCCGCGGAGCGGCCGGCCCGCACGCGCGAGGGCGCCGGCTCGACGGCGCCGTGAGGGGGCGGCGCCCGCCGCGGGGCCTTCGGGGCGTCCGGTCAGGCCGGATCGGCGAGCGCCGCCCGGCCCTCGTCCGTGGCCGAGGCGAGCAGGCGGGCCGTGATGCCCCGCTCGGCGCGGGCGTACGGGCCGGGGTCGCCGAACAGCACGGACTGGGCGTTGGCCGCCTCCATGAGGGCGATCACCTCGAAGGCCAGCTGCTCCACGTCCAGGTCCTCGACGAACTCCCCGACGGCACGCGCCTCCGTCAGGGCCTCTTCCACGTACGCGGTCCAGTCGCGGCGGGTCCCGGCGACGGCGTCGTGCACCGGGCCCGTACGGGCGTCGAACTCGGCCGAGACCGCGTAGAAGAAGCAGCCGCCCGCGAAGACCCGCTCCGCGGAGTACGCGAGCCAGTTCCGGCACAGCTCGCGCACCCGCCGCGCGCCCGGCGGCAGGTCCTCCAGCGGAGTGACGACGCGGCCGGCGAAGACGGCGACGGCGGCCCTGACGGTGGCGAGCTGGAGCTCCTCCTTGGAGCCGAAGAGGGCGAAGACGCCGCTCTTGCTCAGCTCCAGCTCGGTCGCGATCCGTCCCAGGGACAGGCCTTCGAGCCCCTCGACCGAGGCGATGTCCATCGTCCGGCCGAGGACGAGGCGCCGTGTCTGGTTGCCCCGCTCGACGCGTCCGTCCGTCTTGGTCCCGGTGCCGCTCCCGGCGCTGCCGCTCATGGCCCCATCGTACTGAACGCACGACCGTGCGGATATTTCCGCGCGGCCCCGGGCGCTACCCGGCCCGCCCTCCCGGCTCCCGCCGCTCCGCCGGGGCGAGCAACAGCACCTCCAGGGCCCGTGCGCAGGCCCGCGCCTGCGCCAGGTACCAGTCGAGCCGCGCGTCGGTGATCAGGTCGGGGGCCCCGCGCACCGAGAGCGCGAACCGGGCGTGCCCCGCGCGCTCCAGGACCGGCACGGCCACCGTCCGGACCCCATGGGCCGACTCGTCGTCGTGGAGGGCGTACCCCGCTTCCCGTACGCGTGCCAACTCGGCCGCCAGGGCGGGCGGTTCGACGACGGACCGCTCCGTGGACGCGTGCGGCGACGGCAGCGAGCTCCGGCCGCCCCCACCCGCCCGGGGCCACGCGAGCAGCACCTTCCCGAGCGCCGTCGAGTGCAGCGGCCGGCGCAGCCCCACCTTCGGGGTCACCGAGCCGCCCGCCACGACCACCGCGTGCGGGCCGCTGCGCAGCGCCAGATCGGCCGTCGCCCCCGTCCGCTCGGCGAGATCGGACAGCTCGGGCGCGGCCCGGTGCAGCCCCCGCTGGTGGTACGCGAGCCGGCCCAGCTCGGTCACCGCCGGACCGAGCCGGTAGCGCGCGGTCCGGGCGTCCTGCTCCAGGAAGCCCGCGCCGAGCAGGGCGCGGGCCAGCCGGTGCGCCGTCGAGGTGGAGAGCCCGAGCCGGCGCGCGAGGTCGGAGGCGCTCAGGTCGGGCCCGTTGTCGTGGAAGCAGTGCAGCACGTCCAGTGCGCGGCGGACCGCCTGGGCGCCCGCCGGGGGTCGGACGATGCCGGCCTCGGTCGTCATAGGGTTCGCTCCCCGTGGGTGATCGGGCTCCCACGCTCCCACATGGCGGGAGCCGGATCAGGCTCCGGACGAGGTCGGAAACGTTCCGTTCATGCGCGGTCCCGCGCCATGGGAGCCGGGTCGGGGGCGGCCGATCGACGAACTCCCCGCGGGTCCCGGCGCCGGGTATCCGCCATTGATCGAACGTTGATGGCGCGTTTACGGCCCTTGGGCAAGCTGTCGGTCATGCAGACGGATACCGACGTGCTGACCGCCCCCGACCTCTCCTGGCGCGAGAACGCCCTGTGCGCCCAGGCCGGCCCGGAGTTCTTCTTCCCGGCCCCCGGCTCCTCGACGCGCGAGGCGAAGCAGCTGTGCGGGGCGTGCGAGGGGCGCCTGGCGTGCCTGGAGTACGCCCTCGCCCACGACGAGCGGTTCGGGGTGTGGGGCGGGCTCTCCGAGAAGGAGCGCGGGCGTCTCAAGCGACGGAGCCGCTGAGCCGCCGGGCGGTTTCTGAGCGACAGAGCCGCCGAGCCGCCCGGCGATTTCTGAACGAGGGAGCCGCCGAGCCGCCCGGCGGCTTCTGAGGTGCGGTCGGCTCAGCCGGCCGCGCGCGCGGCCATCCGCGCCTTGCGGGCCGCGAGCTTCTCGTCGAACTTGCTCGCCTCGCTGTCCAGCCCGTCCATGTAGAGCCCCAGCTCCTCCTGGGCGCGCAGGCCGTCCGGGCCGAGGCCCTCGATCTGGAGGACCTTGAGGAAGCGCAGGACGGGCTGGAGGACGTCGTCGTGGTGGATGCGCATGTTGTAGATCTCGCCGATCGCCATCTGCGCGGCCGCCCGCTCGAAGCCCGGCATGCCGTGTCCGGGCATCCGGAAGTTGACCACGACGTCCCGTACGGCCTGCATGGTCAGGTCGGGGGCGATCTCGAAGGCCGCGCCCAGCAGGTTGCGGTAGAAGATCATGTGCAGGTTCTCGTCGAGCGCGATGCGCGCCAGCATCCGGTCGCAGACCGGGTCGCCGGACTGGTGGCCGGTGTTGCGGTGCGAGATGCGGGTGGCGAGCTCCTGGAAGGCCACGTACGCCACGGAGTGCAGCATCGAGTGGCTGTTGTCGGACTCGAAGCCCTCGCTCATGTGCGCCATCCGGAACTGCTCCAGCTTGTCCGGGTCGACGGCCCGCGACGCGAGCAGGTAGTCGCGCATCACGATGCCGTGCCGGCCCTCCTCGGCGGTCCAGCGGTGCACCCAGGTGCCCCAGGCGCCGTTGCGGCCGAAGAGGCTGGCGATCTCGTGGTGGTAGCTCGGGAGGTTGTCCTCGGTGAGCAGGTTGACGACGAGCGCGATCTTGCCGATCTCGGTGACCTTGGACTGCGACGGCTCCCAGGCCTCGCCGTCCTCGAAGAGGCCGGGGAAGTTCCGGCCGTCGGACCATGGCACGTACTCGTGCGGCATCCAGTCCTTGGTGACCTTCAGGTGCCGGTTGAGCTCCTTCTCCACGACCTCTTCCAGCGCGTAGAGCAGCCGTGCGTCGGTCCACTCTGCCGAGCTGCCGAGAGAGGGGGAGGTGAGCGTCACGGGAACTCCTGGGGGTGGGGGACGGGGAGGGCATACGGGTATACCTACGGATTCGTAGGTTACGAGACCGTAGGTTAAGCCTCCGTAAGGCGTCGGCCAAGCCCGTCCCGGCGATGTCCGGTTACGTTCCGTTATGCGCGCAGCTCCGGCGGGGCGCCGGAGACGCAGGTCACGTCCTGGTCGGCCGCCGGAGGCCAAGCGGCCGACTACACAGCGCAGATGACCGACGCCTCAGAGCAGGCGGTCGCCACACCGCCCGCTCCACCCCCTCCTACCCCCGGGACCGGGTCTCACCCCGCCGTCAGGCCCTGGACCTCGCTCCGGCGAGGGCTCGGGGTCGTCCCCCTGATCTCCTCCGCCGTCGTCGGCCGCAGCCCGCCGTCGAGCAGCAGCCAGCGGGTGATCCCCAGCGACTCGAGGAACGCCACGTCGTGGCTCGCCACGATCAGCGCCCCCTCGTAGGCCTCCAGGGCCGCCGTCAGCTTCCGCACCGACGCCATGTCCAGGTTGTTCGTCGGCTCGTCCAGCATCAGCAGCTGCGGAGCCGGCTCCGCGAGGAGCAGCGCGGCGAGCGTCGCCCGGAACCGCTCCCCGCCCGACAGGGTGCCGACGGGCTGGTCCGCCCGCGCCCCGCGGAACAGGAACCGGGCGAGGCGCGCCCTGATCGTGTTCGCCGTCGCCGCGGGTGCGAAGCGCGCCACGTTCTCCACCACGCTCAGCCCGTCGTCGAGCACGTCGAGCCGCTGAGGCAGGAAGCGCAGCGGCACCCGCGCGTCCGTCTCGCCCGCCAGCGGCTCCAGCTCCCCGGCGATCGTCCGGAGCAGCGTCGTCTTCCCGGCGCCGTTCCGGCCGACCAGGGCGATCCGCTCCGGGCCGCGCAGCTCGAACGCGCCGTCGACCCGGGCCCCGTGGCGCAGCTCCAGGTCCCGCAGGTGCAGCACCTCGCGGCCCGGCGGCACCGAGGTGCGGGGCAGCTCGACGCGGATCTCGTCGTCGTCCCGTACCGCTTCCACCGCCGCGTCGAGCCGCTCCCGCGCCTCCGAGAGGCGCTCGGCGTGCAGGGTGCGCTGCTTGCCGGCAGTGACCTGCGCGTCGCGCTTGTTCCCGTTCGCCATGATCTTGGAGGCGACCCTGTTCTCGAAGCTCTTCTGCCCGTACCGCCTGCGGCGGGCCAACTTCATGTGGGTATCGGCGAGTTCGCGCTTCTGGCGCTGCACGTCGGCCTCGGCGACCCGCACCATCCGCTCCGCCGCCTCCTGTTCGGCGGCGAGCGCCGTCTCGTACGCGGTCCAGTTGCCGCCGTACCAGGCGACCTCGCCGTCGCGCAGATCGGCGATCTGGTCGACCCGCTCCAGGAGTTCCCGGTCGTGGCTGACCACGACCAGGACCCCCGACCACTTCTCCACCGCCTCGTACAGCCGGGCGCGGGCGTGCAGGTCCAGGTTGTTGGTGGGCTCGTCGAGCAGCAGCACGTCGGGCCGGGCGAGCAGCAGCGCGGCGAGGCGCAGCAGCACGGACTCGCCTCCCGAGATCTCGCCCACGGTCCGGTCCAGGCCGACCTGGTCGAGTCCGAGCTGGTCGAGGACGGCCCGGGCCCGCTCCTCGACGTCCCAGTCGTCGCCGAGGGCGGCGAAGTGCTCCTCCGCGGCGTCGCCCGCCTCGATGGCGTGCAGGGCGGCCCGCTTGCCGGCGATGCCGAGGATCTCGTCCACCCGCCGCGAGGTGTCCAGGACCAGGTTCTGCGGGAGGTAACCGAGCTCACCGGTGACCTTGACCGTGCCGTCCAGCGGGGCCAGTTCGCCCGCGATCAGCTTCAGGAGCGTGGACTTGCCGGAGCCGTTGAGCCCGACGAGCCCGGTGCGGCCGGGGCCGATCGAGAGCCGGAAGTCGTCGAGGACCTCGGTGCCGTCGGGCCAGGAGAAGGAGAGGGCGGAACAGGTGATGAAAGTGGGGTGATGCGCCATGGAGGCCTCCCGGTCGCGCGAGCGTGGAAATGGGGCAACGCGAGGAGACACCGGGGCGCGGGCAGTGTGGAGAACGGCTCGTACGCCGAGGTCGAGAACGGCACGACGCGGCACAGGGGGCACGCGCGGCTCGGTGTCTCGCAACCTCAGACGAGCAACGTCCTTCTCCGATCGGGCGACGACAAGGTCAGTACGGACCGTACGACCCGGGCCGGGAGACCCGCAAACGATTTACGCGGTCGGGTCCTCAGGGGTGCTCGCGGAGCAGCTCCGCGAGGTCCTGGTCCCAGTCCAGGTACTGGTGCTCGCGCCCCGCCGGCACCAGGTGCTGCGAGCGCTCCAGGAAGCGGCGCAGCTCGGAGGTCCGCACATGGACCATGGCCACCCCCTCCGGGGCGTGGAACTCGACCACCGTGCGGTCGTAGCCGTACGGACGCAGCCGCACGTCCCCGACCCCGGCCGGGCGTTCGACCCCCTGCACGAGCAGTTCGCGGGCGAAGGCCCAGGAGACCTCGACGCCCTCCAGGGTCGCCGGCGGCGGGAAGGCCATGCTCACGGCGTACGGATCCTCCCGGTCGTACCGCAGCGTGGCGGGGACGGTCTCCATCCGGGGAGCGGACGCGACCAGACGGGCCTGCACGGCCTGCTCGATGACGGCGGACAAGACCGGCTCCTCTCACACGGGCTTCGGGTGCTGTGCGTCTCCCCGACACCAGGGCACCTGACACCCCTCAAGACGAGCGGTACGGCCGGAAAGTGCACTCAGGTCCTACGTGAGCTGCGTCACCGGTCCTCCGGGGCGCCCGGCGCGAGGGCGGGACGGGGCGGCGCCGTCGGGAGTGCGCGTACGGCCGGGGCGGGTGGGAGCCCCCGGCTCGGACGGGCCTGGACGCGCGCACGTGGCCGGGCCGGCCGTCAGCGTTCCTCGGGCACGTCGCCGGACGGTTCGGCGCAGGGGCCGGAGTGGTCGCAGTACGGCTGGCTCCCGGAGGCTCCGCAGCCGCAGAGCACCACCCGCGTCTCGTGCCGGTCGCCGTGGGCGCCGGTCACGACGAGGTCGCCCCGCACCACCAGCTGCCCGGCGGGCGTGCGCCGGATCGTGGTGGGGGAGTCCGGGGGCTCGGCGACGGCGTCCTCGGGGCGGTGGTGGTACTGGAGCGCGCCGGAGGGGCAGCGCCGGACGACCTCCGAGACCCGGGCGGGCTCGGCGGCGTCGGGCAGCACCCACGGGCGCCGGGAGAGGTCGAAGACCTCCGGCAGGCCGTGGACGCACTCGGCCGCGTGCAGACAGCGGCGGGGCTCGAAGGTGACGGTGATGCCCTCGCCCTCGTACTCCTTGAGCCTCGGCTTCTCGTCCTCCTTGGGCCGCGGCTTCTGGTCGCCCGCCCGCTCGCCCGTACGGTCGCCTGCCCGGTCGGTCATGCGACCCAGCCTAGGAACGCCCGGCCGAGGACGCACCCTGGACGCGGACCGGCCCGGGGCACTAGCTTCCGGCGCCATGACGTCCATGGGGAAGACGAGACGAACGATGTCGGTGGGGCTGATCGGGGCGGCGCTCGCGCTGACCCTGGCCGCCCCGGCGCGGGCCGGGGAGACCCCCACGGCAGCGGCCGGCTGGCAGCTGACACCGACCGGCACCGACGCCCGCTTCCGGGGGCTCGCGCCGGTCGACCGCCGGACCGCCTGGGCCGCGGGTTCGAAGGGGACGGTGCTGCGCACCACCGACGGCGGCCGGAGCTGGCGAAACGTATCGCCGGCCGGTGCGGGCGACCTGGAGTTCCGCGACGTCGAGGCCTTCGACGCCCGCCGGGCCGTCGTCCTCGCCATCGGCGAGGGCGAGGCCTCCCGGGTCCTGCGCACCGAGGACGGCGGCGCCACCTGGACCGAGTCCTTCCGGAACACCGACGCGCGGGCCTTCTACGACTGCATGACCTTCTTCGACCACCGGCACGGACTCGCCATGAGCGACCCGGTCGACGGGAAGTACCGCATCCTCTCCACCCGCGACGGCGGCCGCTCCTGGCAGGTCCTGCCGAGCGCCGGGATGCCGGACGCGCTCCCCGGCGAGGCGGGCTTCGCCGCGAGCGGCCAGTGCCTGGTGTCGGCCGGCCCCCGGGACGTGTGGCTCGCGACGGGCGGCGGCGCCACCGCGCGCGTGCTCCACTCCGCCGACCGGGGACTGACCTGGACCGCCACGGACACGCCTATCCCGGCCGGCGACCCGGCCCGCGGCGTCTTCGGACTCGCCTTCCGCGACCGCACGCACGGCATCGCCGTCGGCGGCGACTACCGCAAGGACCAGCCGTCGTCGCGGGCCGGCGCGGCCAGCACCGACGGGGGCCGCACCTGGCACAGCTCGGCCACGCCGCCGCCCGCCTACCGCTCCGGCGTCGCCTGGCTCCCGCACGGCAAGGCGGCCGCGCTCGCCGTCGGCCCGACCGGCACCGACCTCACCACCGACGGCGGCCGCACCTGGCGCACGGTCGACACCGGCTCGTACGACACGGTCGACTGCACCCCGGACGGCTCCTGCTGGGCCTCCGGCGAGAAGGGCCGCATCGCCCGCCTGGCCACGAAGGACTAGGAGGGCAGCTCCTCCCGGTACGCGGCGATCCCGTCGGCCGTCTTGGTCGCGTAGAACTCCGTGATCCGGTACGTGCACACGCCCCCGACGACGAAGGGGTCGGCCGCCGCGATCTTCTCGACCTCCGCGCGGTCGACCCCGGCGGCCAGGATCACCCCGCCGTCCCGGGGGTTCTTCCGCCCCGAGGCCAGGAAGACGCCGTCGGCGTAGTACGCGTCGAGCCACTCGACGTGCGCGTCGAGCAGCGCGTCCACCCGCTCGACGGGTGCGGTGTAGGTCAATTCGAGTACGAACATGACCGCCAGGCTACCGGTGCCCCCAACGACCCTTCGGCCCGGTGCCGGTCCCGCGTACGCTCCACGGGGCACCCTAGGGTGGGCCCATCATGACGATCATCGAGATTCCGGCGGGCTGGCCCGCCGACGAGGACGCCGCGCGGGACGTGCAGCGGGAGTTGCGGGGGCGGCTCGTGCTCGGGGAGAGCGGGCCGCCGCCGGGGGAGGGGCACGTCACCGGCCTCGACGTGGCCTACGACGACGAGCGCGACCTCGTCGCCGCCGCGGCCGTCGTGCTCGACGCGCGCACCCTCGACGTGGTGGAGGAGGCCACGGCGGTCGGCCGGGTCTCCTTCCCGTACGTCCCCGGCCTCCTCGCCTTCCGCGAGATCCCGACCGTGCTCGCCGCGCTCGACGCCCTGACCGCCGATCCCGGCCTGCTGGTCTGCGACGGCTACGGCCTCGCCCACCCCCGCCGCTTCGGCCTCGCCAGCCACCTCGGGGTGCTCACCGGGCGTCCGTCCGTCGGCGTCGCCAAGAACCCCTTCACCTTCACGTACGACCAACCAGGCGGAGCGCGCGGCGACTTCGCCCCCCTCCTCGCCGACGGGGAGGAGGTCGGCAGGGCCCTGCGCACCCAGGCCGGCGTCAAACCCGTCTACGTCTCCGTGGGCCACCGCGTCTCCCTCGACAACGCCTGCGCCCACACCCTGCGCCTCTCCCCGCGCTACCGCGTGCCCGAGACCACCCGTCACGCCGACTCCCTCTGCCGCAAGGCGCTCAAGGAGGCACAGGACTCACTCGGGTCCGTCTGAGTATCCCGGGTGAGTACCCGTACGGATGCCCGTCGTCGGACCCCCACGGCAGAGTGGGGTCCATGACAGCTCGCATTCCCGTACCCCGCGGCCTCACCGCCGCCCTCGCCGTCGCCGGGGCCTGTGCCCTCGCCTGGGCCTGCGCCGTCCTGTACGTCATCGCGGACTGGACGCTCGGATGATCGGTCGCCTGCGCTGCGCCGTGCTCGACTGCCCGGACGCCCGCGAACTGGCCTTGTTCTACCAGGGGTTGCTGGGCGGCGAGGTCGAGTGCCCCGACCCGGCGCTCGCCGTCGGCGAGGGCTCCGCCGTGCTGTGCGACGAGGGCGGCCCGGTGCTCGCCTTCCAGAGCGTGGCCGACCACCGTCCGCCCGTCTGGGGCGCGCCCGAGCAGCAGTTCCACCTGGACGTACGGGTCGAGGACCCGGCCGCCGCCCACGCGGCCGTGCTCGCGCTCGGGGCCACCCCGCTCGACGGGGGCGAGGCATTCTCCTGGCGCGTCTACGCGGACCCGGCGGGCCACCCCTTCCGCCTCGTCCGCCCCTGACCCCGCGCACCGCGGGACGGAAACCACCCCGTACGGGCGCGGGGACCGCCGTGGTCCGGCCCGGCGGCGACGGACCTCAGCCCCGGTGCGCCACCCGGAAGCGGATGCCCGCCGCCTGGAGCCGGTCCGTGAGGGCGTCGCCCATCGCCACCGCCGTCGTCACCTGGCCGGCGGTCTTCGGCAGGGGGTCGAAGGCGAGGCAGAGGGCCGCCTCGGCGAGCATCCTCGCCGTCTCGTCGTAGCCCGGGTCGCCGCCCGAGACCTCGGTGAAGACCCGCCGTCCGCCGCCCTCGCCGACGAACCGCACCGAGAACCAGCTGCGGGCGCGGCGCTCGGCCGACGGGCCCTGACCCGACGAGTAACGCCCCATCAGCCACGAGCGGACCGGCGGCAGTTGGGCGGCGGCGACGCTCGCGCCGATGGCGGCGGTACCGCCCAGGGCCATCGGGAGGGTCTTCACGGAGGCGTAGTGCCGGTAGCGGAAGTCCGGTCCGTAGCGGTCGAGGGCGGCGGCCGAGCGGGCCACCACCTGCGGGTCGAGCGTCGGCAGCGGCAGTGCCCAGGTGCCCGTCTCCCGGCTGAACCTCGGCCCGCCGAGGGGCGCACGGGCCCGGCGGCCCACGAGGCGCGGTTCGTGCAGCCGCCGCTCGTGCGCGGCCCGCAGGATCTGCCGGCCCCGGCCGAACGCGGTCAGCGCCGAGGCGAAGGTGCCGCCGGAGAAGGCGGCCCCCGCCCGGACGAAGCCGTCGACGCGCAGCGGTACGTCCTCCGGCAGCTGCCGGACGGTGAAGTACACGCCCAGGTCGTGCGGGACGGAGTCGAAGCCGCAGGCGTGCACGATCCGGGCGCCGGTCTCCCGGGCGCGCGCGTCGTGCCGTACGAACATGAGGTCCACGAACTCGGCCTCGCCCGTCAGGTCCAGATAGTCGGTGCCCGCCTCCGCGCAGGCCGCGACCAGCCCCTCCCCGTGCCAGACGTACGGGCCGACCGTGGTCGCCACCACCCGCGCGGACTCGGCGAGTCCGCGCAGCGAGCCGGGATCGGCGGAGTCGGCGACGACCAGCGGCAGGGCGGCGAGCCGCGGGCGTCCGGCGGCCAGCCGGTCCCGCAGGGCCTCCAGCTTGCCGAGGCTGCGCCCGGCGAGCGCCCAGCGGCAGTCCGCGGGGGCGTGCTCGGCCAGATACTCCGCGGTGAGCTCGCCCACGAAGCCGGTCGCCCCGAAGAGGACCACGTCGTACGGCCTGGTTCCGGTCTCGCGCCCCACGCCCGCCCCTGTCTCCATCAAGCCCTCATCTCGGCCGTACCGCGCCGCCGCGCGGTTGTCGTCGGCGGAGGATAGCGGAACCGGGGGCGGGTCCCCACGCCCGGATCCGGCCCGATCCGGAAGACGGACCCCGGACCGCGCGCCTCCGGAATTTCCAAGCGCTTGCTCGGCCCGGGGGCTTGTGCCGAGTGGAACACGTTCCTAGCATCTCCGGTGTTACATCATTGGTGTCACACACTCCTGGGGGCTCGATGAGCACGCCGCACACCGCCCGCAACGGCCCGCTCTCGGGCGTGCGCGTGGTCGAACTCGCCGGGATCGGGCCCGGCCCCTTCGCCGCCATGCTCCTCGCCGACCTCGGCGCCGACGTCGTCCGCGTCGACCGCCCCGGCGGCGCCGGCATCGGCATCGACCCCGCCCGCGACCTCACCAACCGCAACAAGCGCTCCGTCCTTGTCGACCTCAAGGCCGAGGACGGCCCCGCCACCGTGCTCGACCTCGTCGAGCGGGCCGACGTCCTCGTCGAGGGCTACCGGCCCGGCGTCGCCGAACGCCTCGGCGTCGGCCCCGAGGCCTGCCTCGCCCGCAACCCGCGCCTCGTCTACGGCCGGATGACCGGCTGGGGCCAGGACGGTCCGCTCGCCCCGACCGCCGGACACGACATCGGGTACATCGCGATCACCGGTGCCCTCGGCATGTTCGGCCCCGACCCGGACGGCCCGCCCACCATCCCCGCCAACCTCGTCGGCGACTACGCGGGCGGCTCCCTCTACCTCGTCATCGGCGTCCTCGCCGCCCTCCAGCACGCCCGGACGCACGGCGAGGGACAGGTCGTCGACGCCGCCATCGTCGACGGCACCGCGCACCTCACCACCATGATCCACGGCATGCTCGCGGCCGGCGGCTGGCAGGACCGCAGGGGCGTCAACCTGCTCGACGGCGGCTGCCCCTTCTACGGCGTGTACGAGACCTCCGACGGCGGACACATGGCGGTCGGCGCCCTGGAGGAGCGGTTCTACGCCGAGTTCGTCCGCCTCCTCGGCGTCGAGGACGTCGCGGCCGCCCGCCACGACCTCGCCCGCTGGCCCGAACTGCGCAAGGCCGTCGCCGACCGCTTCCGGAGCCGTACCCGCGAGGAGTGGACGTCCGTCTTCGAGGGCACCGACGCCTGTGTCGCTCCCGTCCTCTCCCTTCGTGAGGCACCGGCTCACCCGCACCTCAAGGCCCGCGCCACCTTCACCGAGCGGGACGGCATCGCCCAGCCCGCCCCCGCGCCCCGCTTCTCCGCCACCCCCGGCACCCTCCGCACGAGCCCCGCCCTGCCCGGTGCCGACACCGCCGAGGTCGCCCGCGACTGGGCCGTACCCGCCCTGCACACCCAGGAGTCGAAGACCGCATGAAGCGCACCCTCTACACCGAGGACCACGAGGCCTTCCGGGCCACCGTCCGCACCTTCCTGGAGAAGGAGGTGCTGCCGCACTACGCGCAGTGGGAGAAGGACGGCATCGTCTCCCGCGAGGCCTGGCTCGCCGCCGGCCGGCAGGGCCTCCTCGGGCTCGCGGTCGAGGAGGAGTACGGGGGCGGCGGCAACCCCGACTTCCGGTACGCCTCCGTCCTCGCCGAGGAGTTCACCAAGGCGGCGGCCCCCGGCCTCGCCATCGGCCTGCACAACGACATCATCGGCCCGTACCTCACCAAGCTCGCCACCGACGAGCAGAAGCGGCGCTGGCTGCCCGGCTTCTGCTCCGGCGAGCTCATCAGCGCCATCGCCATGACGGAACCCGGCGCCGGCTCCGACCTCCAGGGCATCCGCACCACCGCCGAGGACCACGGCGACCACTGGATCCTCAACGGCTCCAAGACCTTCATCTCCAACGGCATCCTCGCCGACCTGGTGATCGTCGTCGCCCGGACCACGCCCGAGGGCGGTGCGCACGGACTCTCGCTCCTCGTCGTCGAGCGGGGCACGGAGGGCTTCGAGCGCGGCCGCAACCTCGACAAGATCGGCCAGAAGTCCCAGGACACCGCCGAACTCTTCTTCACCGACGTCCGCGTCCCGAAGGAGAACCTGCTCGGCGAGCTCAACGGCGCCTTCGTCCACCTCATGACCAACCTCGCCCAGGAGCGCCTCGCCATCGCCGTCGCCGGCATCGCCGGCGCCGAGCACCTCCTGGAGCTCACGACGCGGTACGTGAAGGAGCGCGAGGCCTTCGGCCGGCCGCTCGCCAAGCTCCAGCACGTGCGCTTCGAGATCGCGGAGATGGCCACCGAGTGCGCGGTCACCCGCACGTTCGTCGACCGGTGCATCGCGGAGCACGCCGACCCGACCGGCCTCGGGCTCGACCCCGTCAACGCCTCCATGGCCAAGTGGTGGGCGACCGAACTCCAGAAGCGGGTCGCCGACCGCTGCCTGCAACTGCACGGGGGATACGGCTACATGAGCGAATTCCCGGTCGCACGCGCCTACACCGACGGCCGGATCCAGACCATCTACGGCGGTACGACGGAGATCATGAAGGAGATCATCGGCCGTTCCCTCCTTGGCTGACCCCGTCCCGCACCCCTCGAAGAACCCTCATCGCGAAAGGCTTCCCGTGAGCACCGAAGCGTACGTGTACGACGCGATCCGCACCCCGCGCGGACGCGGCAAGGCCAACGGCTCCCTGCACGGCACCAAGCCCATCGACCTGGTCGTCGGCCTCATCCGGGAGATCCAGGCCCGCAACCCCGGGCTCGACCCGGCCGCCGTCGACGACATCGTCCTCGGAGTCGTCGGCCCGGTCGGCGACCAGGGCTCCGACATCGCCCGGATCGCCGCCATCGCCGCCGGCCTGCCCGACACCGTCGCCGGCGTCCAGGAGAACCGCTTCTGCGCCTCCGGCCTCGAAGCGGTCAACATGGCCGCGATGAAGGTCCGCTCCGGCTGGGAGGACCTCGTCCTCGCCGGCGGCGTCGAGTCCATGTCCCGGGTGCCGATGGCCTCCGACGGCGGCGCCTGGTTCGCCGACCCGATGACCAACCTGGCGACCAACTTCGTCCCCCAGGGCATCGGCGCCGACCTCATCGCCACCATCGAGGGCTTCAGCCGCCGCGACGTCGACGAGTACGCCGCCCTCTCCCAGGAGCGCGCCGCGGCCGCCGTCAAGGACGGCCGCTTCGCCCGCTCGATCGTCCCCGTCAAGGACCGCGCCGGACTCACCGTCCTCGACCACGACGAGTTCCTGCGCCCCGGCACCACCGCCGACTCCCTCGCCCGTCTCAAGCCCTCCTTCAAGGACATCGGCGAACTCGGCGGCTTCGACGCGGTCGCCCTGCAGAAGTACCACTGGGTCGAGGAGATCGACCACGTCCACCACGCGGGCAACTCCTCCGGCATCGTCGACGGCGCGTCCCTCGTCGCCGTCGGCTCCAAGGAGGTCGGCGAGCGGTACGGTCTGAGGCCGCGCGCCCGGATCGTCTCGGCCGCCGTCTCCGGCTCCGAGCCGACCATCATGCTCACCGGCCCCGCCCCGGCCACCCGCAAGGCCCTCGCCAAGGCGGGCCTCACCATCGACGACATCGACCTCGTCGAGATCAACGAGGCCTTCGCGGCCGTCGTCCTGCGCTTCGTCAAGGACATGGGCATCTCCCTGGACAAGGTCAACGTCAACGGCGGCGCCATCGCGCTCGGCCACCCGCTCGGCGCCACCGGCGCGATGATCCTCGGCACCCTCGTCGACGAGCTGGAGCGCCAGGACAAGCGCTACGGCCTCGCCACCCTCTGCGTGGGCGGCGGCATGGGCATCGCCACCGTCGTCGAGCGCGTCTGACGTCCCGTCCGCACCCCTTACTCACGGAGAAGCAGCAGACATGAGCGAGAGCACCACCATCCGCTGGGAGCAGGACGAGACCGGGATCGTCACCCTCGTCCTCGACGACCCCAACCAGTCCGCCAACACCATGAACCAGGCCTTCCGGGCCTCGATCACCGCGATCGCCGACCGCGTGGAGGCCGAGAAGGACTCCATCCGCGGCATCATCTACACCTCCGCGAAGAAGACCTTCTTCGCCGGCGGCGACCTCAAGGACATGGTCCAGGCGGGCCCCGAGCACGCCCAGGACATCTTCGACACCGCCATCGAGATCAAGAACGCGCTGCGCCGCATCGAGACCCTCGGCAAGCCGGTCGTCGCCGCGATCAACGGCGCCGCGCTCGGCGGCGGCTACGAGATCGCCCTCGCCTCCCACCACCGCGTCGCCCTCGACGCGCCCGGCTCCAAGATCGGCCTGCCCGAGGTCACCCTCGGCCTGCTGCCGGGCGGTGGTGGCGTCGCCCGCACCGTGCGCCTCATGGGCATCACCGACGCCCTCCTCAAGGTGCTGCTCCAGGGCACCCAGTACAACCCGAAGCGCGCCCTGGACAACGGCCTCGTGCACGAGGTGGCCGCCACCGCCGAGGAGATGATGGCCAAGGCCATCGCCTTCATCGACGCCCACCCGGAGTCCCACCAGCCCTGGGACGTCCCCGGCCACCGCATCCCCGGCGGCACCCCGTCGAACCCGAAGTTCGCCGCCAACCTGCCGGCCTTCCCGGCCAACCTGCGCAAGCAGCTGAACGGCGCCCCCTACCCGGCGCCGAAGGCCATCATGGCCGCCGCCGTCGAGGGCTCCCAGGTCGACTTCGAGACCGCCCTGACCATCGAGAGCCGCTACTTCACCGAGCTGGTCATCGGCCAGACCGCGAAGAACATGATCCAGGCGTTCTTCTTCGACCTCCAGGCGGTGAACTCGGGCGCGAGCCGCCCGAAGGACGTGGAGAGGCGGCAGGTCCGCAAGGTCGCCGTCCTCGGCGCCGGCATGATGGGCGCCGGTATCGCGTACTCCTGCGCCCGCGCCGGTATCGAGGTCGTCCTCAAGGACGTCTCCGCCGAGTCCGCCGCCAAGGGCAAGGGCTACTCCGAGAAGCTCTGCGCCAAGGCCGTCTCCCGGGGCCGCACCACCCAGGAGAAGGCCGACGCCCTCCTCGCCCGCATCACGCCCACCGCCGACGTGGCGGACCTGGCCGGCTGCGACGCGGTCATCGAGGCGGTCTTCGAGGACACCGCGCTCAAGCACAAGGTCTTCCAGGAGATCGAGCACGTGGTGGCCCCCGACGCGCTGCTCTGCTCCAACACCTCCACCCTCCCCATCTCGGTCCTCGCCGAGGGCGTCGAGCGCCAGGCCGACTTCATCGGCCTGCACTTCTTCTCGCCCGTCGACAAGATGCCGCTCGTCGAGATCATCAAGGGCGAGCGGACCGGCGACGAGGCGCTGGCCCGCGCCTTCGACCTGGTCCGCCAGATCAACAAGACGCCGATCGTCGTCAACGACTCGCGCGGCTTCTTCACCTCGCGGGTGATCGGCCACTTCATCAACGAGGGCGTCGCCATGGTCGGCGAGGGCATCGAGCCCGCCTCGATCGAGCAGGCCGCCGCCCAGGCCGGCTACCCGGCGAAGGTCCTCTCCCTCATGGACGAGCTGACCCTCACCCTCCCGCGCAAGATCCGCAACGAGACGAAGAAGGCGGTCGAGGAGGAGGGCGGCACCTGGGTCACCCACCCGGGCGAGGCCGTCATCGACCGCATGGTCGACGAGTTCGGCCGCCCCGGCCGCAGCGGCGGCGCGGGCTTCTACGAGTACGGGGAGGACGGCAAGCGCGGGAAGCTCTGGCCGGGGCTGCGCGAGCACTTCACGAAGCCGGGGTACGAGATCCCCTTCCGCGACATGCAGGAGCGGATGCTGTTCTCCGAGGCCCTGGACACCGTCCGGCTCCTGGAGGAGGGCGTCCTGACCTCCGTCGCCGACGCCAACATCGGCTCGATCATGGGCATCGGCTTCCCGGCCTGGACCGGCGGCATCCTCCAGTACATCAACGGCTACGAGGGCGGTGTGGCCGGCTTCGTCGCCCGCGCGCGCGAGCTGGCACAGACGTACGGCGAGCGGTTCGCCCCGCCGGCGCTCCTGGTGGAGAAGGCGGAGCGGGGCGAGACCTTCACGGACGCCTGAACGCGGTCCGCAACTCCTCGCTCAGCGACCGCTGAAAGGCGGTGAGGAGGGCCTGGACCACCATCGGCTGCATGTGCGCCGAGAGCGACTTCATCGCGCTCAGGTGGTCCGGGTCCTCCCCGCTCTCCCGGTACGGGCTCCACACCTCGTCCCGGAAGAGCCGGGAGAGCTCCTGGGCGGCCGCGCGCGCGTGCTCCAGGAGCACGGTCCGGGAGGCGAGGATCGTCTCGTGCTCGATGGGCACGTCGAGCAGCTCGACCCCGAGCCGAAGCAGCGCCCCGTCGAGGCGGTACGTGTCGTCCTCGTCGGTCCGGTCGAGCACGCCCATCGCGGCCAGCCGGTCCACGTCCCGCCCGGTCAGCGCCCGCCCGGCCCGCCGCTCCAGCTCGCGCCGGGTGATCGTCTCGGCGGACTCGGGCGCCCACGAGGCCACGAGGGCCCGGTGGATGGCGAGGTCCTGCGCGCTCAGGTCGGCCGGCAGCTGCTCCAGGTACCGCTCGATGGCGGCCAGCGTCATGCCCTGCCGCTGGAGCTCCTCGATCAGCGCGAGCCGCGACAGATGATCGGCCCCGTAGTGCCCGACCCGCCGGGCCCCGATGACGGGCGGCGGCAGCAGCCCCCGGGTCCCGTAGAACCGCACGGTCCGCACCGTGACCCCGGCCCGCGCGGCCAACTCGTCCACGGTGTACACGGGCTCCTGCGCGTCGCTCCCCTGCTCCATGGTTCAACAGTATTGCTGTCTCACCACTGGTGTAAAAGAGCCGCGCGACTGTCAGTGGGAGGTCGTAGCGTGATCGTCATGAACGGGATCACGTACGTCCGGGGGGGACGCGACCGCACGCCGTGTGGGCAATCGTCCCGCTCGAGCAGGGGGGACCCCCCTCGCCCCAGCGGAACGACTGCCCACAATGGGGGCGCGGCGGCTCGTGGAGCGGGGGATACCGGTCAGTGTGTACGACTTCGGTGGGTAACGGGCGTCGGGGCGGGGCGTCGTGGGAGTGTTCGGCCGGGCGGGCTAGAGTCGGCGGCTGTTCGAATCGGGGGATCGGGAGCAGGGGGAGTCAGATGTACGCGCAACTCAGGGAGACCGCCGACGAGTTGGCCGGAGTCCTGTGGCGGGAGCACACCGTCTACCGGGAGCGGGGCGGCGGTGTGGTGATCCGGGGCGAGCACGTGCGCCGGTGGATCAGCCTCGCCCCGACCGGGGGGAAGGACCGGGCCCTGCTGCGGGCCGGGCGGATCCTGGACGGGGGGACGACCGCCCCGGCCCGTACGGAGGTGGTCGTCGACCTGACGGCCGGGACGGCGGAGCTGGCGACCGTCTGCCGCCGGCTGCTCGCCGAGGTGACCAGTCCGACCGGGGTGATGACGGCGGCGGTGCCGCAGGCGAAGACCTCGGTGAGGGTGCCGTTCTCGGTGTCGGCCTGCCACTGGT